>JAGREL010000106.1 GCA_020446575.1 Novosphingobium sp.
CCCACAGCGCCGGCAGCGCGCAGATCCGGTTCCACGGGCCGCCGTCCGCGCCGCGCATTTCGAGGAAACTCTTGAGCCGCACTTCGGGAAAGGCGGTGGACAGGTGATCGTTCCAGTCCGACATGAGCGGCCGCTCGCCGGGGAGGGCGGGAAGCTTGCCTTTCATGAAGTCGCGGAAGGATTGTCCCGCCGCGTCGATATATTTGCCGTCGCGGAAGACGAAATACATCGGCACATCGAGCATGTAGTCGACATAGCGTTCGTAGCCGAAGCCGTCCTCGAACACGAAAGGCAACATGCCGGTACGGTCGGGGTCGGTATCCGACCAGATGTGGCTGCGATAGGAAAGGAAACCGTTGGGCTTGCCTTCGGTGAAAGGCGAATTGGCGAACAGCGCCGTCGCCAGCGGTTGCAGGGC
The DNA here is from genome assembly GCA_020446575.1 of Novosphingobium sp. GTDB lineage: Bacteria > Pseudomonadota > Alphaproteobacteria > Sphingomonadales > Sphingomonadaceae > Novosphingobium. The sequence goes on from JAGREL010000106.1 coordinate 419, forward strand.
GAGGCCGACGCGGAACTTCTGCACCATGTCCGCCTCGCTCGAATAGTCGAGATTCACCTGGATGGTGCAGGTCCGCAGCATCATGTCGAGGCCGAGCGAGCCGACTTTGGGCATGTAGTTCAGCATGATGCCGTAGCGGCCCTTGGGCATGACCGGCAGGTCCTCGCGGGTCTTGTCGGGCCACATGCCGAGGCCGAGGAAACCCTTGCCGGTGCGCTCGCCGATCGCCTTGACCTGCTGGAGGTGGCGGCCGGTTTCGGAACAGGTCTGGTGCAGGTTCTCCAGCGGCGCGCCCGACAGTTCGAGCTGGCCGGCAGGCTCCAGGCTGACGGTGCCGTCCTCGCCTTTCATGGCGATGACCTTTCCGCCTTCCTCGACCGGCTCCCAGCCGAATTCGGTCAGCGCCATCAGCAGGTTACGGATGCCGCCGGGCTCTTCGTAGCTCGGGGCGTGGTGGTCATGCACGCAGTAGACCAGCTTTTCGTGCTCGGTGCCGATCCGCCATTGCGCGCAAGGCTTCTCTCCCGCCGCCATTGGCGCGGCGAGCTGTCCGGCCTCCTCGATCACCGGATCGGCGCGATCCGAAATCTCCCGCGTGCTCATGGCTGCGCGTTAGGTGAGAGCGAATTGTTACGCCAGAATTATTTCCAGTCGCCGGCAATTGCCATCCACAGCGAGATTGCCGCGATGGAAGCCGTCTCGCCGCGCAGGATGCGCGGACCCAGCGAAATCGCGTGGGCCGGGGGCAGGGAACGGATCGCGGTGCGTTCGGCATCGTCGAAGCCGCCTTCCGGGCCAACCAGCAGGGCGGCCGGTCCCGAATGGGCGGCGAAGGTGGTTGCGGCGGGATCGCCTCCCTCTTCGTCGGCGAAGAACAGGGCGCGCTCCCCGGGCCAGTCGCGCAGCAAGGCCTCGAGCTTCACCGGTTCGGCCAGTTCGGGCAGGGCAGTGCGCGCGCATTGCTCGGCCGCTTCGATGAGGATCGCATGAGCCCGCTCGGCATTGAGCTTGTCGGCGACGCAGCGGCGGGTGATGACCGGCTGGATGCGCCGCACGCCGAGTTCGGTCGCCTTTTCCAGCACCAGGTCGAAATGCTGCCTCTTGAGCAGTGCGGCGCACAGGGTGAAGTCGGGAACGCCTTCACGCGGGCGGCTGCGGGTCTCGGGGACAAGCGTGACGTCGCGTTTGTTCACCGAGGCAACCCGCGCGGTCCACTCGCCCGTTTGATCGTCGCACAGCACCACCGCATCGCCTTCGGCCACGCGCATCACCTTGGCGAGATAGTGCGCCTGCGGGCCTTCGATCGCGACTGCGGCACCTTCGGCAAGCGGACCGGGAACAAACAGGCGCGGTGCGCTTTTCGGTGGCCAGGCGGGAGTTGCGGGCATGGGCAAGCCATAGCTGTGCGCATTGCTCTCGTCATCCCGGACTTGTTCCGGGACCCATTCCTCCGCCGGGGCCGGGGCTTGCTGCGAGCTGGATCCTGAAACAAGTTCAGGATGACCGGCGTGGTGGTTGGCGTTAGGGCATTCCCATGCCGGATCCATCTACCGACGTCGTCCCCGATAGTGAGCATCGCGGGCTGGTGGCAGCGCTGCCGGAGCGCATCCGCAACTACGCCCTGCTGGCCCGCTTCGACCGGCCGATCG
>JAGREL010000107.1 GCA_020446575.1 Novosphingobium sp.
TCGATCTCGGCCTCGGCCGCGCGCCGGGGGCCGATTCGCGGATCGGCCAGGCGCTTCGCAAGGACCTGATGCGCGCGGCGGAGAATTTCCCCCAGGACGTGGTGGAGCTTCAGGCGCGTCTGGCTGGCTATCCGCCGCTGCCGATTGCCGCGACGCCGGGGACGGGGGTGGATGTCGAAATGTGGCTGCTCGGCTCCAGCCTGTTCGGAGCCCGGCTCGCCGCCCATCTCGGGCTGCCCTACGCCTTCGCCTCGCATTTCGCGCCAGCCCAGCTTGATGCGGCACTCGCGGTCTATCGGAACAATTTCGAGCCTTCCGACGTTCTCCAAAAGCCGCATGTCATGGCGGCGATGACGGTCGTTGCCGCGGACAGCGACGAGGAGGCAGTGCTGCTCGCCAGTTCGCTGGACCAGAGCTTCGTGGATTTCCGATCGGGCAGGACAGGGAAGCTGCGCCCTCCCGTTCCGGGCTTTCGCGAAAGTCTGCCAGCTGATGCACGGGCCATGCTCGAGCACATGCGCGAGGCAAGTGCAGTGGGCTCGCCCGATACCGTGCGGAAGGAAGTGATGAATTTTGTCGAGCGCACAAACGCTGACGAGATCATCGTCGCGGGCTCTGTCTGGGATCCCGAAGCGCGAAAGCGCTCGCTCGTCCTGACCATGGAGGCCCTGCAATAGGGGCTCTTGTGCGCGGCGGCTTTCGGGGAACATGAATGCTTGCGCGGGAACAAACTGGAGAGAGTTGAATGCCGTCGAAGAAGACAAGCCGGGCCGACAAGCGCCTTGCTTCCGCGATAGCCGACCGGATCGAGGATACGTTGCTCGCCGGCGACGCCGACTTCTCCAATTCCGACTTGAAGGACGCAGCGCAATTTCTGCTTGAAGCGGCTCGGAGCCGTATGCCGGGCGATGCAGCCATCACCGTTGAATCGGTCACTGGCGAGGTTGGCAAGCGGCTGACGCGCATCGCGGTGATCAATGACGACATGCCTTTTCTGGTCGACTCGGTCGCCGCGGCAATTTCGGCCCATGGACTGACTATCGACCGGCTTGCCCATCCCGTTGCAGTCACCAGACGCAATGGAACGGGACGATTGCTTTCATTGCCGAAAACTCCGGCGACAGGCGATCTGCGCGAATCGCTGATCTATATCGAAACCGATCGCGCCGACGCCCGCACGCGCGTTCGCCTGCGTGCTGCGCTGGAATCGACTTTGGGGGATGTGAGTGCCGCGGTCACCGATTGGCCGATGCTGCAACAGGCGATGGAGGCCGACGCCGACAGGCTCGAGCTTGCGGACAGTGGCCAGTCTGAGGGCGCCGAACTGCTGAGGTGGCTGAGCGGCGGGATGCTCACTCAGCTTGGCCATATGGTAAGGCGCCGGAGTGGGCGCCAGGTGGGCGGGATCGGCATTTGCCGCAACAGCACAAGGTCGCCGCTCGCCGCCGCAAGCTATGATCGCGCCTTCGACTGGTTTGAATCTTCCGATCGTCTCCTGCCGCTGATCGTCAAGGCCAACAAGCTCAGTCTGGTCCATCGCCGCGTGCCGCTCGATCTGTTCATTGTTCCCGTGATCGAGAAGGGGCGGATCGAGGCCCTGTCAATCCATGCAGGCGTGTGGACGAGCGCTGCGATGAGCGCGCCGCCCGACCGTGTGCCGCGCATGCGAGAGCAACTTGCCGGCATCATGGAAAGGCTGGCGTTCGATCCGCAGGGCCATGACGGCAAGGCTCTGGTACACGCACTCACCGCCTTGCCGCACGATCTGGTGATTGGCTTCAACGACAAGGAACTCGAGCGATCCGCCTTGATCGGCATGAGTCTGATCGATCGTCCCCGTCCCCATCTGCTGCTGGTCCGCTCGCCGCTCGAACGCCACCTCTTTGCGTTCGTCTGGCTGCCGCGCGATGCGCTTTCGACGGCCCTGCGCATGCAGGTCCAGGCCATGCTCGAGCAGGCTGCGGACGCGCCGGTGCTCGACTGGAGCCTGCAAATGGACGGCAAACTGGTGCTGATCCGCTTCGTTCTCGATATCCGTGACGGTGACGAGTCGACCGACGAGCAGGATCTGCAGGAGCGGCTCACAGCCATCGTGCGCGGCTGGCCGGAGGCTGTCGAGGCCGAGCTCGCATCAAGGGAAGAGCCGGTGCGTGCAGCAGCGCTGGCGGCCCGTTTTGCCGAAGCCTTTCCGCTTTCCTACCGCATGGCCAACGGCGCTGCCGAGGCCGCTATAGATATCCAGCGCCTGCGGGCATTGCCTTCCCAAAACGCAAATGGCGTGCCGCCGCGAGGCGCCCGGCTGCACTCCCTGGAGAGTTCTGCCGCCAGTGAGTTGCGGCTTAAGCTCTATCAGCGTCGCGGCCTGCTGGAACTATCCGATGCAGTGCCCATGCTCGAGAATTTCGGCTTTCGCGCGCTGGGTGAGGTGCCGACCCTGCTCGATCAGGGAGACCTGGGCGCCATCCATGATTTTCAGCTCGACCTGCCTCACGGCCAGGACGCCGACGCTCTTCTGGAACGAGCCGGCGAGCTCGACGCGGCGATATCGGCTGTCGTCAATGGCGAGGCGGAAGATGATCCCTTCAACCGCCTGACAACGGCAAACGGACTGGCGGCGCGTGAGGCCGACTGGCTGCGGGCATGGCATCGTTATCTGCGTCAGACCGGCCTGCCGTACGGAATCATGACCGTTGTCGCGGCGCTGCAGAATGCGCCAGGTGTAACGCGCGGCCTCATCGACCTGTTTATAGCCCGGCACGACCCCGGATTTTCCGAAGATCGTGCGGGCGCAGAGGCGCGTGCCGCCAAGGCGATCGATGAGGGCCTGGTCAAGGTCGCCGCTATCAACGACGATCGGCTGCTGAGGCGTTACCGGGCCCTTGTCGAGGCGATCCTGCGCACGAATGCGTTCGCTCTGTCTCTTGGCGGCCGCTCGAGCGATGTTGCCCTTGCCTTCAAAATCGATTCAGCCGCCATTCCCGGTCTGAGCAAGCCTGTTCCCTGGCGCGAGATGTTCGTCTATTCGCGGCGAGTGGAAGGCATCCACTTGCGCGCAGGTCCGGTGGCGCGCGGCGGGCTGCGGTGGTCGGACCGACGGGACGATTTCCGAACCGAAGTTCTGGGCCTGATGAAGGCGCAATGCGTGAAAAACGCCGTGATTGTGCCGACCGGGGCCAAGGGCGGCTTCTATCCCAAGCAGTTGCCCGATCGCGCGAGCGACCGGGAAGGCTGGGCAACGGAAGGCCGGGAGAGCTATCGGATCTTCATCCGCTCATTGCTCTCGCTGACCGACAACATTGTCGATGGCAAAGTCGTGCATCCTGCGCACATGGTCATTCGTGACGGCGATGATCCCTATTTCGTTGTCGCCGCGGACAAGGGCACGGCAAGCTTTTCCGATACGGCGAATGCTATCGCCGAAGAGCAGGACTTCTGGCTTGGCGATGCCTTCGCGAGCGGCGGCACCAAGGGCTACGATCACAAGGTGATGGGGATTACTGCGCGAGGGGCCTGGATTTCCGTGCAGCGCCATTTCCTCGAGCTGGGCGTCGACGTGCAGCGCGAAAGTGTGAGGGTCGCAGGGTGTGGAGATATGTCAGGCGATGTCTTCGGCAACGGCATGCTGCT
>JAGREL010000108.1 GCA_020446575.1 Novosphingobium sp.
ATCTCGAGCGCCTGTTCGCCGGTATCGGGCTGCGAGACGATCAGCTCGTCGATGTCTACGCCCAGCTTCTTGGCGTAGACCGGATCGAGCGCATGTTCGGCATCGACGAACGCCGCGGTGCCGCCCGCCTTCTGCGCCTCGGCGATGGCATGGAGCGCCAAGGTCGTCTTGCCGGAGCTTTCCGGCCCGTAGATCTCTACCACCCGGCCGCGCGGCAGACCGCCAATGCCCAGCGCAATGTCGAGGCCGAGCGATCCGGTCGAGATCGCCTCGATCTCGATCGCCTCGCGCGAACCCAGCTTCATCGCCGAGCCCTTGCCGAAAGCGCGGTCTATCTGCGCCAGCGCGGCTTCCAGCGCCTTTTCACGATCCACGGAATTCTCCTTGCCTTCCCGAACCAGCTTCAGCTGAGCACTCATGATCAATTCCCCTCTTGCCTAGACGGCTGACGCGAAAGGTCAACAAGGGCATTCGTATCCCATTTGTTCTCTTGGAACAAGAGGGGAACGAAAAATTCTTGCCGGGTGCCGGGAGAAGCGAATGCCGCCTTGTTCCGCCGCCATATCCGGTTGACGAAGTTTACACCCTGTCAACCGGCATTTCAGGAGAAATAGTGTAGTTATATCAATATGATATCGGGGAAAACGGGCGGTTGACACTTCTCCGGTTCAAAATTTTCCCCGCAGGGTGGACGCGCTTGGCCACAGGCATCATGGCAAACAGCGCCAGAGTAGGAAAGGCGACACCCAGGAGGTCCGACGGGGCAATTTGGCAGTTGTTGAACGTGCTGCCGTGATTCCGCCTGTCACTCCGACGCCCAAAGGCGCGCAGAGAAATTCCGGAGCTGAACTGCTGTCAGGTTTTGAAGGAGCGTTCTCAGTCAGTGAGATGACCGAAAGTCGTGGAAAGCGGACGTCAGTCTTTCAGCAGGCCCTCAGAATATCATCGAGCTTCCGCGCCCGCTTTCCCTAACCATCCCCAGTCCACCACCATATCAACTGATTGGCTTGGCGACCGTCTTGAAGAGCGAGAGCCTAGGCGTCGATGAAGTAATCGTGGCTCGCAAGGAACGCGTTGATCGAGGCCGCGACTCCTTGAAGCTCTTGCGGATCAGGAAGATCGCGCCAGCCCTTCATGATGGCCTCGAGCATTTCGCCCGTGAAATATTCAAGGCCCTTGCGCCTGAAGTAGTCATTGACGCGATCGACGTGAGCGCGCTCCTCAGCGCCGAGGGCCGCAAGGCCCCAGTCCTGCTCAAACCGGTCCAACAATGCGACGAGATTGTGGCCTAGATTCTTCAATTCGACCTTAGTGGCGGGTAGCGGGCTCTTGGCGAAAATCGCCGCCTTCAATCCTAGCTCGATGGCCAGGCTGTAGAAATAAAGCTTGGGCCCGCGTGAAGCGTCACCGTCGGGATAACCTGCGGCCATGGCATGGGCATGCTGACAGAACTTTGCCCAACCGTAGGAGCTCAAATTGAAGTGAGCCGTCTCTGCTCTCAAAACGTAATCGGTCAAACCGAAATCTCCGTTATTCGTGCTTCACCTAAATTCGGGGGAGCGCCTTTGGGAAGTCGAGAGGTCTCGTTTTTTCTCGGGCATGGAAGCTGCTTGGCGGATAGGGGAAAGGTCCGCAATGTCGTCGCGTCCGGAAAGGCAGCTCTCGGTTCAAGGACCTTGGGAACGGACATTGCTCCGCCCGCGTAAATGTATTCACGCCGCGTCAGGAGGACACACCCCGCGCCGCTGCGACCGGGGCTCACCTTGCGGCCGCAAGTCTCGCTGCCCCTCCCCTGAAGAGGAGAGGACGAGTCAGCCTCACCGTGCCGCCGCCAGCACCTCGCCCACCTTGTCGCCGATCTGCTGCACCGAGAATGGCTTGGCGATGAAGTGCATGTTCTCGATGTCGATCTCTTTCCTGAGCTGTTCCTCGGCATAGCCCGACATGAACAGCACCGGCAGGTGAGGCACGATCTTCCGGATCTCCCGGGCCATGGTCGGCCCGTCCATCGCCGGCATGACGACATCGGAAACGATCAGGTCGAACTCGCCGCCGGCCGTCACCAGTTCGAGGCCTTCTTCCCCGTCGCGCGCGGTGGTCACCGTGTAGCCCTGGCGGGCCAGTGCACGCTCGGCGACCATGCGTACCGGGTCCTCGTCCTCGACCAGCAACAGCCGTCCACCGCCGGACCACGAGCTTGGCTCCTCCACTTTCGCAGCTGCCGCAGGGGCGGGAGCGGCCGCGACTTCGTGATGCACGGGAAGATAGACGGTGAATCTGGTGCCCTTGCCGATCTCGCTGTCGGCGAAAATGAAGCCGCCGGACTGTTTGACGATGCCGTAGACCGTCGAAAGCCCGAGCCCGGTGCCCTTGCCCTGTTCCTTGGTAGTGAAGAAGGGCTCGAAGATCTTCCCGAGATGTTCGGGAGGTATGCCGCCGCCGGTATCCTGCACCACCAGCGCGGTATATTCGCCCGCCGGGATCACTTCGTTGCTCAGCGCCCGGACGTCGGCGGGAGTGATCCGCCTTGTCGCGAGACTCAGCCGCCCGCTGCCGTCGCCCTTCGGATTGCCCTTGGGCGACTGCATCGCGTCGCGCGCATTGACGGCAAGGTTGACGATGACCTGTTCGAGCTGGGTCGGGTCGGCGCGCACCGGGCCGAGATCGCGGTCGTGGGTGACGACCAACTGTATCTTCTCGCCGATCAGCCGCTTCAGCATCGAGGATATGTCGGACACGATATCGGGCAGCTGCAGCACTTCGGGGCGCAGCGTCTGCTGGCGGGAAAATGCGAGCAGCTGGCGGGTTAGCGATGCCGCGCGGTTCGAGTTGGCGCGGATCTGCTGGATGTCGTCGTAATCGGAATCGCCCGGCGTGTGGCGCAGCAGCATCAGGTCGCAAGTGCCGAGGATCGCGGTCAGCACGTTGTTGAAATCATGCGCGACGCCGCCGGCAAGCTGGCCGACCGCCTGCATCTTGGTCGCCTGGGCGACCTGACGCTTGAGGCGGGTCTCCTCGGTCGAATCGGTCAGGCCCAGCAGCACCGCCGCCTCGCCTAGGCCGCGCACACCGGCCAGGCTGAGCGAAACCGGCTCGTCGGGCTGCCGGACCAGCCGGATGGCGATATCGCCCGCGGTGGCCGGGCCTTGGCCGAAACGGCGGATGGCGTCGGACAAGGCACCCTTGTCCTCTCGCACCACGAGATCGGTGGGATAAGTCGGCGGGCTCTCGCCTTCGCGCCCCGCCGCCCGCATGAAAGCAGCATTGGCGAACAGCAGCCGGCCGTCCCGGTCAGCCATCGCGAGGCCCAGCGGCAGCTGGCTGAGCAACGCTTCGAGATGCGGCACGGCGGCGGTGGCCTCTCCCGTCCCGGCGCCCAGCCCCACTCCGGCGTCGACCAGCAGCATCAGCAGCGGCGTGGTGTCGGGGTCCGGCTCGCCGGCCGCGTCGGGATCTGCGATCGGCAGATGATACAGCGTGAGCGGCGGCGCCCTGCGCCCGTCTCGGGCCCAGCAGATACGGTCTCCGTCGTCCTGCCGCAGCAGGGAGACAAATTCCTCGCCGACCAGGGACGTCATGGCATCGCCTGTCGCACGGCGGGCAAAACCGGCGCTTGCCGCGCGAATCGTACCGTCCGGATCAACGATCGCGGCCGCGATCCCGGCCTGCGCCAGCGCCCGGCCGAGCTTGCCGTCGAGCTGTTGGACCAGATCGGAAACCGGGTCGGCGGCAACGACCGGAGCGAAGCGCCAGACAAGGAAATCCTCGCCCCGGCCGGAGCGTTCCACTTCGCCTTTCCAGCGGCCGGGGTTGGCCTGCCCCGTCGTTTCGAGCAAGTCCGCCCTGCCCTTGCCATCGCGCCAGGCTGCGCGGGCGGCACTGGCCAGCCGCTCGGCCGAAGCCTGATCCACGGGCAATCGCGGCGGAGCATAAGCCGCGCCGAACCAATCCTCGAACCTGCGGTTGGCACAAACCAGCCGGCCGGCGCGATCGACGATCGCGATTGCGGTATCAGGCATCTCGATCGCCGCTACCGTGACGGACCAGTCCGGCAATGCCAGCTCGGGCTCGGCGGCCGGCGAACGCTGCTGCGCAACCACCCTCACCAGCGCGCCGATCGCGATGAGCCCGCCGCCAAAGCCGGCGACGACCAGCGGCTGTTTCGTCACGAACCACAGCAGGGCCAGGCTCGCCACCAGCGCCGCACCGACCAGCAGCCAGTCGGGGAGCCCCCGGCTTGTGGCCGAGCCGCTCATTCCAGCGGCTCCCGGATCATGCGCAGCCGCTCCGCCTTGACCCTGCGCTTGCGCCCGACCCACCAGCGCCAGATCAGCGAGGATGCGAGATAACCGATAGCGGCGGAGATTGTGGAAATGAAGAACAGCCCGACCAGCAGCGCCGGAGCAGCATCGGACAGCAGCCAGTAGCCCCAGTCGCGCAAGCCCGCACCATGCGCATACAGGGCCCTGAACGTCGTCAGGTCCGCATGATAGCCCAGCAGGTTGCCGACATAGATCGACGCCGCGAGGATGAAAGGCGTCGTGGCCGGATTGGACAGGAAGGTCATCGCTGCGGCCACCGGGATATTGCCCCTGCTGGGCACGCACATCAGCGCCGCGCCGACGATCTGGACGCCGGGGATCAGCGCAAAAATGCCGACCAGCAGGCCGATCGCCACCCCGCGCGGAACCGACCGGCGGGTAAAGCGCCACAATTCCGGGCGCCGGGCAAAGGGCCGCACGAAGCGGTTCGCCTCAAGCTGCTCGCGCTTGGGCATGCTGCGATGGAACCAGGCGGCCAGGCGGGACATGATACTCATCTTGCGTGATCCCGCATAATACGCGCCTGCTCCCGCTTCCAGTCGCGTTCCTTGATAGTCTGCCGCTTGTCCGCAGCTTGCTTGCCCCTGGCGAGCGCCAGCTCGACTTTCGCCTTGCCCTTGCTGTTGAAATAGATCGAAAGCGGCACCAGCGTCATGCCCTTGCGCTCGACCGCGCCCTGCAACCGGTCGATCTCGCGCTGGTGCAGCAGCAGCTTCCTCGGCCGCTTCGGCTCGTGGTTGAAGCGGTTGCCATGGCTGAATTCGGGAATGTTGGAATTGATCAGCCAGCACTCGCCATTGCGGACCTCGGCGTAGGACTCCGCGATCGAGCCCTCACCGAAACGCAGGCTCTTCACTTCGGTGCCGGTCAGCGCGATGCCCGCCTCGAACGTGTCCTCGATATGATAATCGAACCGCGCGCGACGGTTCTCGGCGACACTCTTCTGCTTGTCGAACTGCTGGTGCTGCGGGCGGGCCATGGTGGAGGGCCATGTAGGGAGCGTAGGACAAAAAGGAAACGCCGTATTATGCGCCCATCCCCTTACACGGGATGAATGGACGGACCTACCGGGCTTGGTTCTAGATCAGCCCCGCATGGGCCAGCGCGGCGTCGACCGACTTGCGCGTGGCTTCGCCGCAGGCGACGATCGGCAGGCGCACTTCATCGGTGATCCAGTTGTTCACCCGCGACAGGGCGTATTTCACCGGGCCCGGTGAGGTATCCTCGAACATCGCCCGGTGCAGCGGGTGCAGCCGGTCATTCAGTTCGCGCGCCTTCGCCATGTCTCCTGCAGCGCAGGCCTGCTGGAATTCGGCGCACAGCTTCGGCGCGACATTCGCGGAGACTGAAATGCAGCCCCGGCCGCCATGGGCGAAATGGCCGAGCGCGGTCTCGTCATTGCCGGAGAGCTGGCAGAATTGCGTCCCTATCGCCCGCCGGTAGTCCGAAACGCGGCCCAGTTCCCCGGTCGCGTCCTTCACTCCGGCGATGCGCGGCAGTTCGGCCAGCCGCGTCATCGTGGCGAGATTCAGATCGACAATCGAGCGGCCCGGAATATTGTAAAGCACGATCGGAATACCGATGGCATCGTTAACCGCCTTGAAATGCAGATACATGCCTTCCTGGCTCGGCTTGTTGTAGTAAGGCGTCACGACCAGCACGGCCTGGGCCCCGGCCTGTTCGGCATGCCGGGCAAGCATCACTGCCTCGGCGGTCGAGTTCGAGCCCGCCCCGGCGATCACCGGCACCCGCCCGGACGCCACTTCTATGCAGATTTCGGTAACTTTCATGTGCTCATCATGGCTGAGTGTCGGCGACTCCCCGGTCGTTCCGCAAGGCACAAGCGCGGAGGAGCCGTTCTCAATCTGCCATTCGACCAGACGGCGAAAAGCCGGCTCGTCAAACGCTCCGTCGCGAAACGGAGTCACCAGAGCGGGAATCGAACCGGAAAACATGGACTTTGCCCCTTATATTGTCCCATGAGAGCCGAGCCTGCACCGAACCGGCATTCGGAGAATCGGACGTTCAGCGCCTGATAAGGAGCCTTTTTCCAATATGTCCAGCATGCTGCGCGTAACAACCCTTGTGATGCTGATGACAGCCGCCTGCGCATCCACGCCGGCGCGGTGCGATGACGGGCGCGAATGGGACCAGGCGCGGGCACAGCTGATGGCCAGCCAGCGCGGCTCCATGGCTTACGCGATCGAACGCTGGAACACGCTGACCAGTTCAAACCGGTTCAACTTCAACGACTATGCCGGCTTCCTCCTGACCTATCCGGGTTTCCCGCAGGAAGAGAAACTGCGGACAGGGGCCGAAGGCGCGCTGGAACGGGAGTCTCCCGACCCGAAGCAGGTCGCCGCCTTTTTCGAGCGGTTTCCACCGATCACCAACCAGGCCCGGGCGCGTTACGCGCTGGCGCTCGCCGCGCTGAGGTGGGAAGGCGCCCGAACCGCCGCAGTCGCCGCATGGCGCGGCGGGGCGATGAGCGACGCCGCTGAATCCGCACTGCTTTATCTCTACGGTTCGAGCTTCACCCGCGAGGACCACGATGCACGGATGGACGCGCTGCTGTGGGCCGGCGCGACGGCCCAGGCCGAACGGCAGATCGCCCGCGTTTCGCCCGAGGCACGCGACATTTTCATGGCGCGACTGGCCCTGCTGCAGGGCACTTCTCCGGGCAGCCTGGGACTTCCCGTTACCGGAGCGATGATGGCCGATCCGGGCTATGTATATGCCCGCGTCCGACAGGCCCGGCTCTCGGGAAATATCGGAACCGCGGTACAGGTGCTGGCCACGCGCCCGCCGGCAAAGAAACCGGCACTCGACCCAGAGAAATGGATCGCCGAGTTGCTAAGCGCGGCCAAGGCCGCCGGGGCCACTCCCGCCGTGCGCATTGCCGCGTCGATCGACGACACCTTCGCGCCGGGCACGGATGTCAGCGACCAGAGCTACCGCG
>JAGREL010000109.1 GCA_020446575.1 Novosphingobium sp.
CGAAGGCGGCTCCTACATGCTGTTCTGCCAGAGCATGCTCAAACGTCACGAGACGGTGCCCGCTGTCCCGAGTTGGATGATCATGGACAGCCAGTTCATGCGCGATCACATGCTTGCCAGCTCGATGCCCGGCTCCAGGCGGCCGGAGGAATGGTTTGCCTCCGGCTTCCTGAAGAAAGGCGAAACGATCGAGGAGCTGGCAGGGGAAATCGGAGTCGATCCGTCCACCCTCAAGGCGACGACGGACCGGTTCAACACCTTCGCCCGCAAGGGCGTCGACGAGGATTTCGGGCGCGGCCGCAATGCCTATGACGCATGGCTCGGCGATCACACCCACAAGCCCAACGCCGGGCTCGGCACGGTAGAGATCGGCCCGTTCTTCGCAGTGCAGATCGTGCCGGGCGACGTCGGCACCTTCGGCGGCGCCGTGACCGACAGCAGCGCCCGCGTGCTGCGCGAGGACGGATCGGTGATCGAGGGACTGTACGCCACCGGCACCACTACCGCGGCAGTGATGGGTCGCACCTATCCCGGCGCCGGCTGCTCCATCGGTCCCAGCTTCACCTGGGGCTTCGTCGCCGCCAAGCACGCGGCCAATCTGGGTAACGAGGGAGTCTGAGGTTCGCATGCTGCTGGAAGGCAAAGTCGCTATCGTCACCGGAGCTGCCGGAAATCTCGGCAGTGCATGCGCCTGCGAGATTGCGAAGGAAGGGGCCAAGGTCGTCATCACCGACCTGCCCGGCACCGGCCTTGAAGCGATAGCCGACCGGATCCGCGAAGACTGCGGCGAGGTTGCCCTTCATGAAGCCGACCTCGCTTCGGAAAAGGACGTCAAGGCGCTGGTGCGCAGCGCGATCGAGGAGTTCGGCGGCATCGACGTGCTCGTCAACGTCGCGGCCTTCATGCAGGGTATCGACAAGGACCGCGACCTGCTGACCATGTCCAGCGAATACTGGGACAAGGCGATGGCAGTGAACCTGCGCGGCACCATGCTGTGCTGCAAGCACGCCATCCCCACGATGCTGGAACGCGGCGGCGGCGCGATCGTCAATTTCGGATCGACGGCGGGAATCCTCGGCGATGTCGGCCTTTTCGCCTATTCGGCGACCAAGGCCGCGCTGCTCAGCCTCACGCGTTCGATCGCGACTACATACGGCAAGCAGGGAATCCGCTGCAATTCGGTCTGCCCGGGCAGCGTCTGGACCGTCGCGACCAAGGACATGATGCCGGCAAGCATGCTGGAGATGATGACCCGCACCCGCCTGACCCCGCGGCTGGGGCTGCCGGAGGACGTGGCGGCAATGGTCGCCTTCCTCGCTTCGGACAAGGCGGAATACGTCACCGGGCAGACCTTCATGGTCGACGGCGGCGGCACCGCGCACCAGCCATGGGTGCGGATGGAGTGACGCGCTAGCTCCCCGGAAGCTCTCCCCTGCTCGCCGTGGCCGAGCCTCGGGTCAACGAAATCACCGTGCCCGACAGCAGCAGCAGCGCGATCAGGTTGGGCACCGCCATCAGCGCATTGAGGATGTCGGTCACGGTCCAGACCAGCTTGAGTTCGGCCACCGAACCGAGGAAGACGAACACCACCCAGAGATAGCGGTAGGGCAGCACCACGCGCACGCCGAACAGATATTCGGCCGACCGCTCGCCGTAGTAGCTCCAGCTCAGCATGGTGGTGAAGGCGAACAGTACCAGGCCAAAAGTGACGATCCACTGACCGGCCACGGGAAGCCCGGCACCAAAGGCCAGCGAAGTCAATTCCGCGCCGGTCTGGCCCGAAGCCCAAGCCGCCAGCATCTGTGTCGAGCCGTCGCCCATGTCGACCGGGACATGCACGGTGACGATCACGAGCGCGGTGATCGTGCACACTACGATCGTGTCGATGAAAGTGCCGAGCATGGCGATCATGCCCTGCTGCACCGGGTCCTTGGTCTTGGCCGCGGCATGGGCGATCGCTGCCGAGCCAAGTCCGGCCTCGTTGGAGAACACTCCCCGCGCCACGCCGAAGCGGATGCCGGCCCAGATCGCCGCTCCGGCAAAGCCGCCGGTCGCGGCTGTCGGCGTGAAGGCGCTCCTGACGATGAAGGCAAGACCGTCGGGAATATCCTGCCAGTTGATGGCGATAACGGTCAGCCCGCCCAGCACATAGGCCACTGCCATGAACGGTACGAGATATTCGGCCACCGCGCCGATCCGCTTCACTCCGCCGATGATGACCGCGAAGACCAGTGTCGCCAGCACCACGCCGACCACCCATTCGGACAAGCCGAAGCTAGATTTCATCACGGCAACGACCGAATTGGCCTGCACCATGTTGCCGATGCCGAAGCCAGCCAGCGCCGCGAACAGCGCGAACAGGAAGGCGAGCCAGCCCCAGTTCTTCCCGAGCCCGTTGCGGATGTAGTACATCGGCCCACCCACGTGGCGCCCATCGGCATCGACTTCGCGGAAGTTCACCGCCAGCACGGCTTCGGCGTATTTGGTCGCCATCCCGACCAGCGCCGTCATCCACATCCAGAACACCGCGCCCGGCCCACCGAGCGCGATCGCGGTCGCGACCCCGGCGATATTGCCGGTGCCGATCGTCGCAGCGAGCGCCGTCATCAGCGTCTGGAACGGCGTGATGTCACCCGGCTCGGCGCCGGGATGGCGTCCCCGGAACAGCAGGCGGAACGCCGTGCCGATCCGCCGCACCGGCATGAAGCGCATCGCGATGGTGAGATAAAGACCGGTTCCTAGCAGAAGCACCAGCAGTACCGGGCCCCAAACGAACGACGATATCTCGCCAAGAATTGCGGTGATTGCCGCCTGGTCCATCGCGCCTGTTCTCCCCACCTGCCGAACCGGACATGGTCGGAAAGAAGGCTAGGCGCTTTTTGGGAAGGATTCCAATGGTGACAGGCAGAGACCTTGTCGCGGCGTGAATTGCGGGGCAAGCCGGACAGGCCGAATGCATGCATTCGCGACACTGCACGGAGAGGAGAAATACGGACATGACGCGTCAATTCGGAGCCGAATCCACAACCGAAGAGGTGCTCGACGGCATCGATCTGTCCGGCAAGCGCGTACTGGTCACCGGCGTATCGGCCGGGCTGGGTGTGGAAACGGCGCGCGCGGCGGCAACACATGGCGCCACGGTCATCGGCACTGCCCGGGATCTTGCGAAAGCGGGCAAGGCGCTCGCACCGCACGCGGATCTCGGGATCGAGGTGCTCGAATGCGATCTCGCCTCGCTCGCTAGCGTGCGGGCCTGCGCCGATGTATTGACCGCCCGCGGCGACAAATTCGACGCGATCATCGCCAATGCCGGAGTCATGAACTGTCCGTTCGGCCAGACCGAAGACGGTTTCGAGACCCATTTCGGCACCAATCACCTCGGCCATTTCGTGCTGGTCAACCGCCTCCTGCCCCTGATCGCGGACGGGGGGCGCATCGTGATCCTCTCCTCCAGTGCCCATGCCGCGTCCGACGTGGACCTGGACGATCCCGGTTTCGAACGCACCGAATACGACCCCTTCAGCGCCTACGGCCGCTCCAAGACAGCCAATGTCCTTTTCGCAGCGGAACTCGACCGGCGTCTCAAGGACAGGAACATCCGCGCTACCGCGCTTCATCCCGGCGGCATTCAGACCGAACTGCTGCGCTACACGAGCATGGACATGCTCATGGACATGACGAACCGCTCCGCGCGCGACCCGGTCGACCCCGACGGAGACCTGCCGCAGGTCAAGACCGTCGAGCAGGGCGCGGCCACTAGCGTGTGGGCGGCCTTCGTGGCTCCGGCGGAGGCCATCGGCGGCCGCTATTGCGAGGATTGCCACGTCGCCGAGCCGGCGGGCACCGGCGGTGGCGTCAGGCCCTTCGCGCTCGATCCGGAGCGCGCGAAGGCACTCTGGGCGAAAAGCGAGGAAATGGTCGGGGAGCGCTTCTGAGAATGGCCTCCGGCGCGAGCCTGCCCCGGATCGCGATCTACGGCGTGGGTCAGTACGGGTGCATGATCGCCCGGCTCGCTGCGGACAGGGGCTTGCCGATCATTGCCGCCTACAACCGGGCCGGGCCCAAGGTCGGGCAGGATCTCGGCCGCGTCGCTGGGCTGGATCGCGATCTTGGCGTGATAGTTCAGGACTGCGAGACCGGCGATTACGGCAACATCGATGCGGATGTCGGCGTGGTGACGCATCGCGATCTGCTGAGCGCCAACATGGACGCCTATCGTCGGCTGATGAATGCCGGGCTGAACATCGCCTGCCACGGCGTGCAATCCTACCTGCCGCAGAGCAACGATCCTGAACTTGCCGACGAAATCGAGGCGCTGGCGCAGACAAACGGGGTTACTTTCACCGGCTGCGGCATCTGGGACATGTCGCGCATCTGGTCCGGGATCCTCACTGCGGGACCCTGCACCGAAATCAGCTCGATCCATATCAGCAGCCTCACCGACCCACAGGGTCAGTGCAATTCGATTGAGCAGATCAAGCAGTACTGCATCAGCGATACGGTCGAGATGTTCTACGAGAAGGGGATCGACAGGAACCAGGCGGCGCTCGCGAAGAAGACGATCCCCGAGATGGTCCTGCGCGCGCTCGGCTACACCATCATCGAGTCCACGGCGACGATCGAGCCGGTCGTCTACGACGTTCCCGTCGAGACGAAATTCGTACCCGAAGGCCATTTCGAACCGGGCCTGGTCATGGGCGTGCGCTTCCACTGCAAGACCACGACCGAGGAAGGCGTGACCGGAACCGGCCTTGTCGATCAGCGCATGTTTCTGCCCGGCGATGTCGAGCACATGTACTGGGAAGTGGACGGAGTGCCGCGCAACCGCACGCGGGTGGAGCGCCTCGATTCCGCGCATGCCACCGCGGGCAACCTGTTCAACCGCATTCCCGACATCATCGCCGCGCAGCCCGGGATAGTGCCCGTCTACGAAATGGGACCACTGCGCCCGACAGCCCGGATATGGCCGAAAGTGACGGCATGAGCGGGTACAAGCTCGCATCGTCCGTCGAGCAGATGATGGCGCGCTCGCGCGAGATAGCGGGCGTCGATATCGTCGATGAGGAGATCGTCGAGCCGCTCACGGTGCTTCACAACGCGCTGAACGAAGAATCGGCAATCGACGCCAAGGGCGCCCGTGCATACGAGGCGAAGTTCATCCGACTCCTCGTCAATCGCCTGCGCATGAAGCGCGATTTCCAGCGCCACCCCGAGATCGCGGAGCAACCGGTCAATGGACCGCTCGTGATCATGGGCGTCGCGCGCTCGGGCACCACCAAGCTGCAGAAGGTCTTGGCTGCGTCAGGCGATTTCAACTTCCTTACCTTCTGGCAGAATTTCAACTGGGCCTCAGTCACCGGCGAGCCGGGAGAGGATGTCTCGTCGCGCATCGCCGAAGCCGACGAATTCTGTCGCTGGTATGACGAGCGCTCGCCCGAAACGAAACTCGGGCATCACTTCGAGGCGCTCGAGCCGGAAGAGGAAGGTCCCTTGAGCGAAGGCTGCTTCGTGGCACCGTCGTTTTACGGCTATTCCGAAATGCCGAGCTACGCGCACTGGCTCGCCGACAAGCCGCGGACGATCTTCTTCCGCTTTCTGCGCGACGTGCTGAAATATCTCCAGTGGCAGGGCCTCGCGAATCCGGACCGGCCCTGGCTGCTCAAGTCACCCAACTATAACGGCCTGGAATTGCAGCTTCGGGAGATATTCCCGAATGCGCGCTTCGTGGTTGCGAACCGCTCGCCGCTCCAGACCCTGGCGTCGATGTGCAAGCTGGTGCAGTGCTTCCGCAAGGCATACGGCAGCTCGGACGTCGACAACGACCTCATCATCGAAGGCAATTACCGCAGCATGGCCGCGCATCTCGCCAACCGGAAGGCGAACCCCGACCTGCCGATCCTGGACTTGCGCTTCGAGGACATTGTCGGCGCCCTTCCCGAGACGATCGAGCGGGTCTACGCCCACGCGGACATGGAGCTAACGCCAACGGCGCGCGAGCGGATGCTCAGGTGGAACGCCGAGAATGCGATGCACAAGCTGGGTGAATTCAAATATTCGCTGGAGGACGCCGGTCTCAAGGAGACCGTCATCCGCGAGCGGATGGCGGACTATTTCGACCACCTCGATACGCTCACCGCGAAAGCCGGCGCGAACCGGTAGACCGGCCAGCCGCCATCACTGCGCCGGCGAGCAATCCCCGATGCGTTCCGTTACCATATGCATGGCGATCCTGGTCTTGCCCATCGGCGAGTTCGGATTGTCGGGATCGATCGTCATCCTCACGTCCGAGCCTTCCGGCGTGACCGATCCCGCCAGCGAGAACTGCGCCTTGCCCTCTGCCTCGTTTTCGCAGTGGAGCTGCGCGTCGAGGACGCCGCCGCTGACGTTGAAGCGCTCATAGCTGCACTCGCCGTCCTCGCCGATCTTCTGGAACATGTCCTTGAAACCCTGCTGCGACATTTCCTCGGTCAGGCAGAATTTCTGATCGTTGCTCTGCCCGATCGCTTCCTTGAACTGCTCGGCCATTTCGGGCGGGGCGCCGGGCACCTCGAACTCGGTGACGGTCATCGTCTGCCTGTATTGTCCGGGACGGGGCCGCTCAAGCTTGCCGGCCTCTTCCCTGGCTTCTTCCAGTGTCTTGGGCGCGCTGCCGCCCGAATCGCATCCCGCAAGCTGCAACGCAGCCGCGACAATCGCGGCCGTGGTGATTCTGGAATTCATGTGACAGGCCTTTCCGCCCAAACCGTTGAGAACCGTGCGCTATCACCGGCTGAAACAGCCGCCAACGATTCGTTGCGGGCAGCATT
This sequence comes from Novosphingobium sp., assembly GCA_020446575.1. Lineage (GTDB taxonomy): Bacteria > Pseudomonadota > Alphaproteobacteria > Sphingomonadales > Sphingomonadaceae > Novosphingobium. The sequence continues at coordinate 6,807 of JAGREL010000109.1, forward strand.
TCCATTCCCCATATTCCGCCCATGGCCGAACTCGTCATCCGCCGCGGGCTGGAAGAGCCCGACACCGCAGGAAGCTTCGTTCCCCACAAGCCGCAACGGCCGGACAAGACCGACGGCGGCATACCGTTCCGCATCGTATCGGACTACCAGCCCGCCGGGGACCAGCCGCAGGCGATCACCGAGCTGGTCGAGGCCGCGAACGAAGGCGAGCGCACGCAGGTCCTGCTCGGCGTAACCGGCTCGGGCAAGACCTTCACCATGGCGAAGGTGATCGAGGAACTGCAGCGCCCTGCCCTCGTCCTTGCACCCAACAAGATCCTCGCCGCGCAGCTCTACGGCGAATTCAAGGATTTCTTTCCGGACAACGCGGTCGAGTATTTCGTCAGCT
>JAGREL010000110.1 GCA_020446575.1 Novosphingobium sp.
CGATCAGATTGGCGACCATGGTCAGGAAGCGCACATCCTCATCGGCGGCGTGATAAGTCGTGGTCTCGTCCCAGATCTGTTCGATGGTCAGCGTGCCGACCACTTCCTTGCGGTCCTTGATGGGCACGCCGATGAACGATACGCGGGCGTCTTCCGGCAGCGGCTCGTCGAACTCCCAGTTCGGGAACAGCGCACTGTTTTCCATGTTGTGGACCACAACCGGCATTCCGGTCGTCGCGATCTGATCGACGGCACGCTCAGGCAAGCGGCCGAACCAGGTATGGGCGTGTTCTTCGCTCCAGCCGATGCCCACGACGCTACGCGGCTCACCGTGGTCATTGAGCAAGGTGACGAGACTGTGCCGCATGTCGAGAAAACTGGAGAGCAAGGTGAGGACGTTGGCCAGCGTGTCTTCAAGCCTGCCGGGCACGGCAAGGATCTTGGAAATCTCGTAAACGCCCCGCAGCGCAATATCCGCGCGCGTGTGGCTGGGCTGACGACTGTACGTAGTCACGGCAGGTCTCGAATTCAGTGGCGGAGACGGGATGGCGAGACTGGGCATGACGGTAACCTTCCTGCCGTCAGCGCATCCTTCCCGCTACCGCCTTGCGGGCCCCGAACGACTTGGGGCGAGCAAATCTTGCGATGCAGCACAGGCTCTCAGATTCCCGTCGATTTGGCAAGTGAAACAGCTGAAAAATCGGAAATTTTGCAAATTCGCAATCGCAGCATCGGCTGACCTGTCAAGTGCCTCAATTTCAACCGAATTTATACAGTACGCCGAAGCCGCCGCGCGGATAGTTCCACTCGACCTCCCCGGTTCGCTTCGTCATTATCCGGCAGGTCCCGCATTCCAGACAACCGTCGGCAACGACTTCCACCTGGCCCGATTCGGTCACGCTGTAGCAGCCCGCCGGACACAGCCGCGTCATCGCCAGCAGGCTGGCCGACGGAACGCTGTGCTGCTTGACCCGGATATGCGGTCGCCCGGCGTCGACCAGATAGCGGTTCTGGAACAGCTTCTCCTCAACCTTCGCGCTCGGCGCCGTCATCACTTCACTCATCGCCCGTACTCCTTCATCGCCCGGGTTCGGTTACCGCCATGCCCTGACCAGCTTGAAGGCATCGCCCAGCATGCCGAAAATTGTGCGCGTTTCGCGGAAATTGCGGAAGATCGCCTTTTCCTTGCTCTTCTTGTCCACGCCGTCGACGCGGAACCATGTCTGCATCGCCTGGCTGACGAGCTGCGGATAGGTGCCGAAGAAGTTACGCTTGTTGCCGTGCAGCAGCGCGGGGATGCCCTTATACTTCTTCAGGTCTTTCATGACGAAGGTCTGCTCCAGCCGCCGGGCGTAGTCGGCGAGATTGGCGGCGCTCATTTCCTCGCGCTTGCGAGTCAGCGCAATCACCGTTTCGGCGGCGACGCGGCCCGTGGTCATGGCGAGGTTGGACCCCTCGCGATGCACGGCGTTCACGAACTGGCCGGCATCGCCGACCACGATCCAGCCGTTGCCGTAAAGCTGCGGGATCGCCTTGTAGCCGCCTTCGGGGATCAGGTGGGCCGCGTATTCCTTGCACTCGCTGTCGGCGAGCAGCGGCTTTATCGAGGGATGGCTCTTGAACGCCTCCAGCAACGCATAGGGCGTGACTTCGCTGTCGGCGAAATCGGAGACGATGCAGCCGATCCCGACCGAGATGGATTCCTCGTTCGTGTAGAGAAAGCCGGTCCCGGTCATGCCCTTGGTGATGGTGCCCATCGCCTCGATCACGGCGCCTTCGTTGCCCGACAGGTTGAAGCGCGCCTCGATCGTCTCGCGCGGCAGGAAGTGCATTTCCTTGACCGCCAGTGCTACCGTGTCGGGCGCGACCTCGTCGCGCAGACCGGAGCGCTGCCCGACCAGCCCGTTCACGCCTTCGGCCAGAATCACGACGTTGGCCATTATCGGACTGCCCGAACGGTCGGTCCGCACGCCGACCACCTGGCCTTTCAGATCCTTCACCAGCTCGGTGACCGTCGTCTCGTAAAGCACCAGCGCGCCGGCTTCGCGAACCTTGGCGTTGAACCACTTGTCGAACTGCGCCCGCAGGATCGTGTAGCGGTTCGGCTTCTCTTCGTTGAAGTCGTCGGAGCGGTAATGCATGCCGGTGTGCGACTTGTCGTCCATCATCCACATGCGCTGTTCGGTGACATGTCGTTCCAATGGCGCATCCTCCCGGAAATCCGGGATGATCTGCTCCAGCGCATCCGAATAGAGGATCGCGCCCTGGACGTTCTTCGAGCCGGAATATTCGCCGCGCTCGATCTGCAGGACGTTCAGCCCTTCCTTCGCCATCACATAGGCGGCGGCATTGCCGGAAGGACCGGCACCGACGACGATTGCGTCAAACTTCTCTTCGGTCATTGCCATGGCCTTGCCTCCTCAGCTCGCAAGCCGGTTGATGCGCAGACGTTTGGCGAAAGCCTCGGTCAGCGCGGGAAGCAGCGTGACGGCGTCCGCCACGATGCCGAGATGGGCGAATTCGAAAATCGGCGCGTTGGGATCGGTGTTGATCGCCACGATCAGGTCAGCGCCCTCGACACCGACGCGGTGCTGGATCGCACCGGAAATACCGGCAGCGATATAGAGCTTGGGACGGATCGTCTTGCCGGTCTGGCCGATCTGCCGATCCGACGTGATCCAGCCTTTCTGCACCAGCGGACGCGACCCGCCGTATTCCGCGCCCAGCACCTCGGCGAGTTCCTTTACCAGCTGGAAGTTCTCGACCGAGCCAAGCCCGAGCCCGCCGGCAACGACGACATCGGCATAGGGCAGGTTCGCCTTGTCGCTGTCGCGGTCGGCGATGAAATCGAGCACCTTGGTGACGACGTCGTCCTCGACCAGCTTGGGATCGAACTCGACGATGCGTCCCGTCCGCCCGGGAACGCGTTCCGGCATGGCCAGTACGCGGGGCCGCACGGTGGCCATCTGCGGCCGGAAATTGAGCGTGAAGATGGTGCAGAGCAGCGAGCCGCCGAAGGTCGGGCGGGTCGCGGCAAGCGAGCCTTCATCGTCGATCTCCAGCTCGGTGCAATCCGCCGTCAGTCCCGTCAGCAAGGTGGTGGCGACCGAACCGGCAAGGTCACGGCCTAGATTGGTCGCGCCCAGCAGCAGGATTTCCGGCTGATAGGTGTTCACAAGGTCGGTCAGAACCTTGGTCGCCGTCTCGTTACGATAGTGAGCTAGCGCCGGATCGCAGACGAGGTAGACGCAATCCGCACCGTATTCGAAGCAGGCGACGGCCGCCTCCTCAAGGCTCGCGCGGTCGTTGCCCATCACCACGGCGGCGAGTTCCACCCCGCGCTTGTCAGCCAGCTTGCGGCCTTCGCCGAGCAGCTCGTAGGACACGGTGTGGACCTGGCCGTGCTCGATCTCGACGGCCACCCAGACATGCTTGTAGGCCTTGAAGTGCTCGGGCAACTCCTTCTTCGTGTTGGCCCGTCCACCTGCAGCCGGAGCCGGCTTTTTCTCTTCAGCCATGTCTGCCTCCTTCAATACTGCCGTGCCGCCTGTTCGAAGAGATCCTCTTCGACAGCCGGAGCGCGCTCGAAGATCGCGTCGATCAGGGCGTCGGCCATGCCATCGGTCGAGCCATCTGCTTCGACCAACACGGCCTTCTCGGTCCTGGCGGTGGGCGCGAAGACCTTCTTGACGATCGTCGGCGAGCCGCGCAGGCCGCATTTCGTCAGATCCTCGATGCCGACGTCGGCGGCATTCCAGGTAATGGCCTGGGCCCGCGCCGCGATCAGCGCGTTCTCGACGCTGCCGCGGCGCATTTCATTGGTCGCCTCGAGCATGGTGATCAGCACCGGCAGCCTGGACTGCAGCACCTGCGTACCGCCTTCGGCACGCCGTTCCACACGGATCACGCCGCCGGCGAAATCGGCATCGACGATCTTCGAGACATAGGTGAGCTGGTTGTAGTTGAGCCGCTTGGCGATGCCGGGGCCGACCTGCGCGGTGTCACCGTCGATCGTCTGCTTGCCAGTGAAGACAATCTCGGGCTGGCCGAATTCGGCGGCTACCTTCTTGAGCGCCATCGACAGGGCGAAACTGGTCGCGAGCGTGTCCGAACCGGCGAAATAGCGGTCGGTAAGCAGCACCCCGCGATCCGCACCGAAAGTCAGCGCTTTACGCAGCGATTCCGCGGCAGTGGGCGGACCCATGGTGAGAACCGTCACCACGCCGCCGAACGTATCGCGCAGGCGCAACGCCTCTTCGAGCGCGAACAGGTCATAAGGATTGATGATCGTCGGCACGCCCTGGCGCATGATCGTGTTGGTCACTGGATGGACGCGGATCTGGGCGCTGTCGGGAACCTGTTTGATGCAGACGACGATATGCATGGTCCTAGTCTCCGGTGATCGCCGAGAGGGGAACAAAGGGGCGGTTCGGTTCGGGCTTTGGCGCGATCGCGTCCTTGTGCACCTTGAAGACGCGTTCCTCGATCGGCGAGGACGCGACGAAATCCTCGTAGGCCTGCTTCAGGTGCTCACGACATAGCTCGAACAGCACGGCATCGTCGGCATTCTCGAGCGCGCCTTCGACCTCGCTGCCGCGCAGGTACTGGCCCATGCGCCGCATGATATGGAGCCGGGCGACGTGAACCACCGAGGGTTCGTAAGGCACGCCAAGGAAGCCAAAGAACTCTTCCGCGCTCGACAGGCCCTGCAGTTCGTCAAGCATGCTCATGGCATTCCTCCTCGCGGTGGCGGCCGTCGCGATGGGCAAGGCGCGCTTCCAGGAAATCGATGCGGTCGAGCAGTTCGGCCAGCGCCTCGCCGACAGGGTCCGGCATCAAGTGATGATCGAGGTCGATGCGTCCGCCAATGCGTCGGCGGTCTGCCGGATCGCGTACGATCCGGCCGGGGATGCCGATCACGGTCATGCCCGGTGGCACGGGATCGACAACCACGCTGTTGGCGCCGACGCGCGCGCCCTTTCCGACGACGATCGGCCCCAGGATCTTGGCGCCACAGCCCACCAGCACGCCGTCTTCCAGGGTCGGGTGGCGCTTGCCCGCCTGCCAGCTCGTACCGCCGAGCGTAACGCCGTGGTACAGCGTAACGTCGTCGCCGACTTCCGCTGTTTCACCGATCACCACGCCTGCGCCATGATCGATGAAGAAGCGTCGGCCGATGGTCGCCGCGGGATGGATATCGACATTGGTCAGCAGCCGCGCGAACCAGGACAGGAAACGCGCACCGAAGCGAAAGCCGCTACGCCACAACCGGTTGGCGACGCGATGCCAGATGATCGCGTGGACCCCGGGATAGGTGAGCAGGATCTCGATCGATCCTCCCGCCGCGGGATCGCGCGCCGCAACACAGGCGATGTCGTCACGGATCAGGCCCAGCAGCGACGGCTTGCGCTCAACATGAGGAAGGGCCCGGTCGAAGGGTGTCGAGTAAGGCATCAGGCCGAAACCCCCTCGCCATGCAGCGAGGCCAGCTCAGCCAGGCCGACGGCCTGCTTGGTCCGCTGCGCCCGGGCGCGAACCTGGGCAAGAATCTGCTCGATCCGCTCGTGTTCGGCGTCGAGGCCGATCGACCGCAGCATCGAGCGCACCGCGGCGCGGCCCGAATGCTTGCCGAGCACGATCTGGCGTTCGCGGCCGAACAGGGCAGGATCAAGCGCCTCGTAAGTACCGGGATCGCGCAGCAGCCCAGCCACGTGAATGCCCGATTCATGGCTGAATACGGACGAACCAACGATCGGCTTGTTCTCGGGTATCGGGCGGCAGGCGGCTTCGGCGACCATCGCCGCGAGCGCCGGCAGCAGGGCGAGGTTCACGCCCGTCGTACGGCCCGCCGTTTCGCCCAGCGCGGTGACGACTTCCTCGAGCGGCGCATTGCCGGCCCGCTCGCCCAGACCCAGTACGCAGACGCTGGCATGAGTCGCACCGCCGCGCACGGCTGCAAGCGTGTTGGCGGTGGCAAGGCCAAGGTCATCATGGCCGTGGAACTCGAGCTCAAGATCGGTCTCGCGGGCAAGCTGCCCGAAAATCTCGTTGGTCCTGAAGGGATCGAGCACGCCCAGCGTATCGGCATAGCGGAAGCGCATTGCGCCCGCCTCTTCGATGGCAATCACAACGCGGCACAGGAAATCGAGATCGGCGCGGCTGGCGTCCTCGCCGCCGACCGAGACTCTCAGTCCCTTGTCCCGGGCATAGGCGACGACATCGGCAATCCGGACCAGCACGTCGCGCCTGCCGACACCGAACTTGGCGCGGATCTGGCGGTCCGAAACGGGAATGGAGAGATGGACGCGCCCGGCGCCGGTCTTGCACGCCAGATCGACGTCGGCCCGGTTCATCCTGCACCAGGGAATGATTTCGGCGCGGCCTGCTCCTGCGACCATTGCCTCGATTGCCTCGATCTCCTCACCGCCGATGGCAGGAGTGCCCGCCTCGATCTCGTCGATACCGGCGGCCTCGAGCGTGGCTGCGATCTGCAGTTTCTCCACCATGCTGAAGGCAACACCGGGAGATTGCTCGCCGTCGCGCAACGTGCTGTCGTTGATGACGATCGGGGGGAGAAGGCTGGGCATTGTCGCTGTTTTCCTCAAGCGTAAGTCGGGTTGAATCCGGCGGCCTGCTTGTCGCGTTCGCGCCAGAAGGGTGACATCTCGCGCAGCCGTTCAATGATCGGCGGCATGGCCTCGATCACGCGGTCGACATCGGTGTCGGTGTTTTCGCGGCTGAAGGAGAAGCGGATCGCGCCATGCGCGGCCGTGTAGGGCACGTTCATCGCCCGCAGCACATGGCTGGGCTCAAGCGAACCGGACGTGCAGGCCGAGCCGGACGAGGCGGCGATGCCCTCGCGATTCATCAGCAACAGGATCGCTTCACCCTCGATATATTCGAAAGCGACATTGCTGGTGTTGGGAAGCCGGCTGGAAGGATCGCCGGTTACGAAGCTGTTGCCGATCCGCTGCAGCAGGCCCTTTTCCAGCCGGTCGCGCAGCGCGGCGACCCGGGTCTGCTCCTCGGCCATATATTCGAGAGCAAGCTCGGCCGCCTTGCCGAGGCCGATGATGCCGGGCACGTTTTCGGTTCCGGCACGCCGGCCGCGTTCCTGATGACCGCCGCGAATCAGCGGACGGAAACGCACGCCCTTGCGAACGTAAAGCGCACCGATTCCCTTGGGGCCGTGCAGCTTGTGTCCGGACAGCGAGAGCATATCGATCTGGCTGGAGCTGAGATCGATGGGCAGCTTGCCCACCGCCTGCACCGCATCGGTATGGAACAGCGCACCGACCCGGTGGGCGAGCCCGGCCAGTTGCTCGACGGGGAAGATCGTGCCGGTCTCATTGTTCGCCCACATGATCGAGACGATTGCGGTGGCGGGCGAAAGAGCTTCGCTGAAGGCCTCCATATCGAGGCGCCCCATGGAATCGACGCCGATGATATGGACCTTGGCGCGCCCGATCTTTTCAAGATGGGCCAGCAGGCTCAGCACCGCCGGGTGCTCGACCGCCGACGTAATGATCTCGTCCCGGCCGACCTGGGTCTCCAGCGCGGAGAGGATCGCGGCATTGTCCGCTTCGGTCCCGCCGGAGGTGTAGACGATTTCGTGATCGAACTCGGCACCCAGCAACGCCTGGAGCTGCTTGCGCGCCTTGCCCAGCGCATCCCCGACTTGGGCACCGAAGGCATGCATCGAAGAGGCATTGCCGAACTGCTCGGTGAAGAAGGGCAGCATCGTTTCCACGACGCGGGGATCGGTGCGGGTGGTGGCGTTGTTGTCGAGATAGACCGGGTCCATGATCTGGCCTTTCGCTCAGTGCATCGGGGTTGCGGGAACGACGAGCAGCGGCACGCCGACGGCTTCGACGAGCCTGGCCTGCACGCCTTCGATGGTCGCGCTGGACAGATGGCAGCCGACGCAGGCTCCGGTGAGGCGGACCATCACGCGGTTTCCGTCGACATCGATCAGTTCACAGTCGCCGCCGTCGCGCTGGAGCGACGGGCGGATCTGTTCGATCGTCTCCTCTATCAGCCGGATCTTCTGCAGCGTGGTCATCGCCGCCGGACTGGGTGCGGGCTCGGGCCTGACTTCGGGCTCCGGTTGCGGCGCCGCGGCGAGTACCGTCTCGAGCGGTACGACCTTCTTCTCCTTGACCGGACGGACATAGGCCTGTGGGTTGAAGGCCATTTCCGGGGCGAGCACGCCTTCGGCCACCATCTCGGCATTGACGCGCTCAAGCACGCCCTCGATGCCTTCGGCGCAGGTCGAGCAGCCGCCGCCCGCCTTGGTGAAGTTGGTGATCTCCTCGACTTTCGTCAGACCGTTGGAGCGCACGGTGCGCTCGATCATCGCTTCGTCGATGCCGAAGCACTTGCAGATCAGCGCGCCTTCCTCGTGGTCGTCGACCCAGGTCTCTCCGCGATAGTTGGCAACAGCCGCCTGCAGCGCCTCGTAGCCCATCACCGAGCAATGCATCTTCTCGGGCGGCAGGCCGCCGAGGAAATCGGCGATGTCCTGATTGCTGATCCGGAGCGCCTCATCGATGGTCTTGCCGATGATGATCTCGGTGAGTGCCGAAGACGACGCGATCGCCGAGCCGCAACCGAAAGTCTGGAACCTTGCGTCGGTGATCGTCTGGGTCGGTTCGTCGACCTTGATCATCAGCCGCAGCGCGTCGCCGCAACTTATCGCACCGACATCCCCGACACCGTCGGCGCCTTCCAGAACGCCGCTGTTCTTGGGGTTGAAGAAGTAGTCTTTGACCTTTTCGCTATATTCCCACATTGCCAGTTTTCCTTAGCCGAAGGACTTGCCACACGAGCAGCTGTTGGTCGCGTTGGGGTTGTCGAAAGTGAAGCCGGAGCCTTCCAGCGCCACGACGAAATCGATGGTGGTGCCGGCCAGCAGAGGCTGGCTGACCGGGTCGATGAACACGGAAACGCCGCCGCTGCTCACCACCGCGTCGTCTGTCTCGGCAGCGCCGACGAGGCCCAGCATATATTTGTAGCCGGCGCAGCCGCCCGCCTCGACCTGGATGCGCAGGCCGGCGGTCTGGGCATCCGCCTTGTCGAGAGCGGTGCGGACCGCTTCAACTGCGCTTTCCGTGAGGACGATCATGGGGCTGTGCTCCGCTGCGATTAATCCTTCCGATGGAAAAGCAAGGCGCGTGCCAGTCCGGAAATTGCGCCGAAAACCGCCGCTTCAGCTGTGACAAGGTTGAGTGGCTTGTCGGCTTCCGCACATTCCGGACACTGGATTTGTTGCGTTGCACACAGAGCCGGAGACTCATCCGGACAGTTTCGCGGCGCAAATGGCAAACGGCCCGATTCCTGCATGGTCGGGCAGGCAAACCGCCAAGGAGACTGCCATGTCCACGATTGATGTCACCGCGCTTGAAGACACTGCCTTCGGCAAGCTCGATGCCGAGGAGCGCCTGCTCAACGCCGTTCTAAAGGAACCCATGCCCAAAGCCGGCCTGTTCGGCTTTCGCGGCGATATTGCGCTTGCCTTCCAGGAACAGGTAGCGGACGAAAAGCGCCCGCCCGATTATTCGATAGAGCAGGTGCTGGCCGTGGCCGATGCTG
>JAGREL010000111.1 GCA_020446575.1 Novosphingobium sp.
GGATGGGCGTTGAAGATCATCAGCCCGCTCATCAGCATGACGGCGAGCGCGACGACGTTGACCCAGTGCCAGACGCGGGTGGACAGGCGATGGCGCAGGACAAGATCGCCGCCCTGCGGTTCGCTCATGCCACCCTCGCCTGTCATGATTCAGCGTTGCCTGAGGCCGACATTGCCGTCCTCCATCCTGACGCGCAGCGAATTCTGCACATAGGCAGTGGCGACATACTGGCCGACCATCATCGGGAACTCGATCAGCTGCGCCTCGTCCCAGCTTTTCGCGAGGACATCCCAGGTTTTCTGGGAAATCGTCTGGTTGGAGATCAGCTCCTCGACACCTTTGAAGATTGCCGTTTCGTGCTCGCTCCAGCCGCCTGAGGCTGAACCCTGCCGCGCCCGCTCGATCTCGTCCGGAGTAATGCCGATCCGCTTGGCGATGATGACATGCTGCCCCCATTCGAAGGGAGCGCGGTTGAGCCAGGCGACGCGCAGGATCGCCAGCTCACGCTCGCGCATCGGTATCCTGCCGTTATACATCGTATTGCCCATTTCCATGTTGCGGCGGAACAGCTCCGGGTGCTTCACGACGGTGCGCATGTATTCGGGCAGCTGATCGACATCGGCGGCACCCGCGGATGCGCGGATCTGTCGTACCAGTTCGCGAGAGTCCTCGTCCATTTCCCCGGGCTCCAGCGGCTCGATACGCGGCGCATCGCCGACGACTTCGGCCATGCGTGCATCGATATCGAACTTATCGCTGATGGCAGCGCTCATCGCTATTCCTTTCCCATGTCTGTTCGCCGGACAGGCTTATCCGGTTACAGCCCTCGGGCAAGAACCTATTCGCCGATCACCTGCAGCGCCACTTCGCGCCGGTGCGGCACGCGGCGGTGCTCGGCAAGATAGATGCCCTGCCAGGTGCCGAGCGCCATCCGCCCGCGCATTACCGGGATCGATAGCGTCACGCCGGTAAGCGTCGCGCGCAGATGGGCGGGCATGTCGTCGGGCCCCTCGTCGTCATGGGCATAGCCGTCACCTTCGGGCGCCAGCCTTTCCAGCCATTCCCCCAGATCGTGGCGAACCGCCCGTGCGGCGTTTTCCTGGATCAGCAGCGAGGCGGAAGTGTGACGACACAGCAGGCTGAGCAGCCCTTCCGCAATGCCGGTTCCGCCAAGCCAGTCCACGACATCGCGCGTGATCTCGGTGAAGCCCCGGCCGGGCGTATCGAAAGTAAGGATCGTCGCTGCCTGCCGCATGAGGGTTATTGACCCCATTTGCCGATTGGCTGCAACTGGAACGCAGCGAAGGAGAACGCAAATGCCTCATGAGGGAGGGGAAACCGTCCTGCTTGAACGGCAGGGGCCAGTCACAATCATCACGCTCAACCGGCCGGAGCGACGCAATGCGCTCACCGTACAGATGTGCCGGGAACTCTATGACGTCACGCGCGAGGTGGCGGCGAGCGAGGCCCGCGTCGTGATCCTGCGCGGGGCCGGCAACGATTTCTGCGTCGGCGCGGACATTGCCGGCAGCGGCGGGGAAAGCGGCAGCTCGCCGCCAACGCTGGAGGACCTCGGCTCGATCCACCATGCCGCGACGCTGCTGCATAAAATGCCGCAAGTCACCATCGCGGCGATCGACGGCGGCTGCGCCGGCGCCGGCTTCGGCTGGGCATCGGCCTGCGACTTCCGCTTCGCCACGCCCGAAGCGAGGTTCTCGACTGCGTTCCTCAATGTCGGCGTGTCGGGCGATATGGGGCTGGAATGGTTCCTGATGCGCATCGTCGGCCCGGCGCGAGCGCGCGAGATGCTGTTCTTCCCGCAGAAACTCGACGGCCGCCAGGCGCTGGAAATGGATCTGGTCACCCGCCTGTTCGATCGGGGGGATTTGCACGCACAGGTGCTGGCACTCGCCGACCAGCTCTGCACAAGCGAGTCCTTCGCGCTGAGGATGATGAAAGCCAACTGCCTCTCCGCCGAGGAACTCGCGATCGGCGAATTCATCGACATCGAGACGGCGCGCCAGATCCACTGCACCAACCGCCCCGACATGGGCGCGCGCATGGCGGAGGCCTACCGCAAGTCAAAAGGCAGTTGACCGCGACTCGCGCGGCGTGGCAATTGCCCGCAGCTGCGCAAAACGCAGCGGGACGCGGGCGTAGCTCAATGGCAGAGCAGAAGCTTCCCAAGCTTACGACGAGGGTTCGATTCCCTTCGCCCGCTCCAACGTTCTCAAGGTGTTATGTTCCGCGTGGAACTGGCCTTCCAACATCTTCAAAGTTGGAATTCCGACAAAAAGGCGCCCACAGGGCTGTCCCCGCGAAGGCGGGGATCGAGGGATCGGGGCCGGCGGCGGCCCGTGATGATCGCGCCGCGGATTCCGCTCATAGGGAACCACAACCTTGCGAACAAAAGCCGCCACCTTCGCCGCAATATCAAAGCCTCGTTGGGATATGGCCACACTGTCAGCCCAGGATGCGCAGCGGATCGCTGCCGTCCCAATCCCTTGCCGCATCCTTCATCATCTGGAACAGGTCCGCAGCGCCTTCCATCGGCTGCAGCAACTCGACTATGTGGCCCGGACCTGAGCCGGCATCGACGTAGATAACCTCGCCGGTTTCACCAACCTTGCCTTCGAGAAGAATTTCGGCCCCCGCCTCGGCACAGGCGCGGCGCGCGTCATCGATCGACTCGACAAAGATGCAGGTGTGGTGAACCCGATCCCTCACTGCATATTCGCCCGTGTAGATCGAAGGCGCATCGTTCTCGGCACGGACCAGTTCGATCTGGATTTCGCCCCAATAGCCAATCGCGATCGAGAACACCGCATCGGTCGGCGCGCCACGATACTTGCATTCGCCCAGCTGGACGTTTTCCAGCATGAAGAAGGGACCGACGCCCATTGTCCCGGTCCAGTGCCCAAGCGCTGCATCGAAATCGTCGGGCAGGTAGGCGATCTGCACGATATTGCCGAGCGCCTTTATCGGGCCAGGTCCGCTCATGTCCATGTCCCTCAGGTGAAAAGGCCTTCCGGCTCCTCGATCAGTTGCTTGAGCGTCGCCATGAACTGCGCACCCGCAGCGCCATCGATGGCGCGGTGATCGACCGAAAGCGTCAGTGAGATACGGCTCTCGAAAACAACCGAGCCGTCCTTGTCCTCTGCCGGCTGGCGGATCGCCGCCCCCACTGCGAGGATCGCGCCCTGGGGCGGATTGATGATCGCATCGAACTGCTCGACACCGAACATTCCGAGGTTCGAGACGGAGAAGGTGCCTCCGTCCATGTCCTCCATGGAAAGCCTTCCGGCGCTTGCCTTGTCGATCAGCCGGCGTGTCTCGGCGGCAATCTGGTCGATCCTCATCCGGTCGGCCTGGCGAACCACCGGAGTGACAAGTCCTTTCGGGCTGGCCACCGCAATCGATATATCGGCATGCGGGAAGCGATGAATCTCCTCGCCGTGGACCTGGATGTTGACGTCAGGATGCCGCGCCAGCGCCACTGCCGAGGCCCTGACGATGTAATCATTGACCGACGCCTTGCAGCCAAGGACGAGATTGGCAGTCTTGCGCAATTCCAGCAGTGCATCGGCGCGAGCGGTCACCCGCAGATAGAAATGCGGAATGTCCTGTTTCGCCTTCGTCAGGCGACGCGCGACAACCTTGCGGATCCGGTCGAAGGGTTCGACCGCGGGTGCGTTATCTCCAGCCACGAAATCGGCAGGTCTCGCCCCCAGTGACGCCGGATCATCGACGACGACGAGTGCCAGGACATCGGCTTTTGAAATGCGGCCGCGCGCGCCCGTGCCATTTACCCTGGAAAGATCGATGCCGTGAATCGCGGCGATCCGCCGCGCAAGGGGCGTGGCGAACACATCTCCGTCTTCGGAAGGTAGCACCGCGGTTCCGCGCAGCAGGGGCTTCGCGGCAGGTCGAAGCGCCTGATCGACATCCTGATAGGTTATGCGCCCGTTCCGCCCCGATCCCTCGATGTTCGAGAGATCGACACCTTCGCGCTCGGCCAGCTTGAGCGCTTCGGGGCTTATTGGCCTGTTTGTTTCGATCTTCGCGGGCCCGGCGCCGCCAGCCGCCCGTGCAACCTCTGTCACCTTCGGGGGAGCAGCAGCCTGCTTCTCCGACTTGGCGGCCACGCCCGTCTCTGCCGGCGTGAAGCCCTCCACGAAGGCATCGATGTCGGAATCCGATGCCTCACCGTCGGCGAAAACGGCAAGCAGCGTGCCGACCGGCTGGGCATCGCCACCCTGCTCCACAAGGATCCGCCGAACGACAGCATCGTATTCGGCTTCGACCTCGTTCGTGATCTTGTCGGTTTCGATCAGGCACAGCGTCTGTCCCTTGGAGAAGGCATCGCCTTCGCTGACCATCCATTCGGCCAGCGTGCCTTCGGTCATCTCGATGCCCCACTTTGGCATGCAGAAGGGGCGTATCCTTGCCATCGTCCCCTCCTTCAGCGCCAATCCAGGACCTTGCGCACAGCCGCCTCGATCCTTTCGGCGGAAGGCAGGTAAGCATTCTCAAGCTCGCGCGCGAAGGGGATCGGCGTATGCGGCGGCGTCACCGCCTGCGGCGGAGCCTTGAGGCTGGCAAAGGCCTTGGCGGCCACCAGCGCGTTGATATCGGCTGCAAGCCCGCAACGCGGCGGCGCTTCATCGACGACGACGATGCGACCGGTCACTTCGACCGAATCGAGAATCACCTCCTCGTCCAGCGGGCTCGTCGTGCGAAGGTCTATGACATCGCAGCCGATGCCTTCCTCGGCCAGCTTGTCGGCCACTGTCTCGCAAAAACCAAGCAGCAGACCCGAAGAAACGATCGTTACATCCTGGCCGGCGCGCGACAGGCGCGCATGGCCGAAGGGTATGATGAATTCCGGATCGTCGGGCACCTCGCCGCTCACCGCGTAAAGCGCCTTGTGCTCCAGGAAGATGACGGGATCATCGTCACGGATCGCCTGGCGCAACAGGCCTTTCACATCGGCGGGCGTCGAAGGCATCACAACCTTCAGGCCGGGAATGCCAGTCAGGATCTGATGCGGGGACTGGCTGTGCTGGGCAGCGGCGTTGAATCCCCCACCATAGGCCATACGGATCACGGCGGGGCAGCGGCTCTTGCCACCGAACATGTAGCGGAACTTGGCGATCTGGTTCCAGATCTGGTCGAGGCACACGCCAATGAAATCGGCAAACATGAGCTCTGCCACGGGCCGCTTGCCCGAAAGCGCGAGCCCTGCTGCCGCACCGACGATTGCGCTCTCCGAAATCGGCGTATCGATGACCCGGTCGGCTCCGAATTTTCCGTAAAGCCCGGTCGAAGTAGACCAGATGCCGCCGATGGCTTCGGGGCCTCCGGCAGTGCCCATGCCGCCGACGACGTCCTCGCCCAGCACGACAACGCTGTCATCGCGCTCCATTTCCTCGGCAATCGTCGAGACGACAGCTTCGCGATACATCATCTTTGCCATGGTGTTCGCTCCTGCCGTCAGTACGAGATGTAGACGTCTTCAAGAACGTCGTCGGAAGTGGGACGCGCCGCCGCCCGGGCCGCCGTGACGGCCGCGTCAATCGCGGCGAGGGTTTCGCTGTCCACCTTGTCGAGGTCTTCGTCGGTCAGCAGCTTCGCGCCGGTCACGCTCTCGCGGAACCTCTTGATACAGTCCCGTTCCTCACGAAGGCGCTCGAGTTCCCCCTTGGCCCGATAGCGTTGCGGATCTCCTTCGAAATGCCCGAAAAAGCGCTCCGTATCGAATTCGACCGCTGCGGGACCATTGCCCGAGCGCACATGATCCAGCACCTCGCGCATGGTATCGTGCACCGCGAAGAAATCGGTGCCGTCGCCACGCCAGACCTTCATGCCGAAAGCTTCCGCCCGGCTGGCGATGTCCTGCTGGGTACCGACCGCGTATTCAACGCCGGTGTGTTCGGAATAGTGGTTGTTCTCGAACACGAAAATGCACGGAGCGTTCGTGACGACCGCAAGGTTCATGGCTTCGAAGGTCGTGCCCTGGTTGCACGCCCCGTCACCGGAGAAGGTGATCGCTACCTTGCCCTTGCCGTCAAGCTTTTGCGACAGGGCCGCGCCGACCGCGATCGGTGCCCCCGCGCCGACAATGCCGTTCGCGCCCAGCATCCCGACATCGACATCCGCGATATGCATGGAGCCGCCCTTGCCTTTGCACAGGCCGTCACGGCTGCCCCAGATTTCCTTCATCATGTCGTTCACGTCGCAACCCTTGGCCAGGCAATGCCCATGGCCGCGATGGGTGGAAATGATCTTGTCCTCGACATCGAGATGTTCGCACACGCCGACCGCAACGGCTTCCTGCCCGCAGTAAAGGTGGGTGAATCCCGCGATCTCGCCAGTCTGGATCTCCTCGTGGAGACGCTCTTCGAACTCGCGGATGATTTTCATCTGGCGGTAGGCGCGCAACAGCGCATCGCGGCTCAGCTGCATGATGCTTTCCCTTTTCCCCTCACAGGCCGAGCACCGACTTGGCGATGATGTTGGACTGCACCTCGTTGGTTCCGCCGAAGATTGTCCAGGCCAGGCTGTTAAGATAGCGCGGCGCGGCAAGCTGGGCTCCGCGGCTGCGAACCGGCTCCGGCGAGGAGTTGCCGTAGAGCGGACGCTGAGCTTCGAGCTGCAGGCCGACGACGCCGTACAGATCGACGGCAAGCAGGTCGATCTCCTGCCTCAGGTTCGATGCGATCAGCTTGGTAAGCGAAGTCTGGGGGCCCGGGCTGCTGCCGTTGGCAATCCGCGAAATGATCCGCAGTTCGATCATGTCCAGCGCCTGAATTCCAAGGCGCGCCTTTGCCACCCTGCGCTTCCAGTCGGTATCGTCCGCCTGGACCCCGCCTCTTCCGTCGCTTTCGGATTCAGCGGCCTTTTCGAGCTGTTCGAGATCGTAAGACAGCTTGGGCGCGTGGCACGAACCTCCCCGCTCGTTCTCGAGCAGGAACTTGGCGATGGTCCACCCTTGCCCCTCGTCGCCGATACGATCCTCGACCGGGACAATCACGTCTTCGAGGAAGACCTGATTGACTTCGTGATCCCCGGCCACCGTCAGGATCGGCCGCACCGAAATGCCCGGCTGGTTCATGTCGACAAGCAGGAAGGAGATGCCGGCCTGCTTCTTCACATCGGAATTTGTCCGCACCAGGCAGAACATCCGGTTTGCGTGGTGCGCGTGAGTCGTCCAGATCTTCGACCCGTTCAGGACATAGCGATCGCCGTCGCGCACCGCCCGGCACTGCAGCGAGGCCAGATCGGAACCCGCGCCGGGCTCGGAGAAGCCCTGGCACCAGTAGTCCTCGCCCGACAGAATCCTCGGAAGGTAGAATCGTTTCTGGGCTTCGTTGCCGAACGTCCAGATCACTGGCGCCACCAGCTTGAGGCCAAGCACCGTGAGGTTCGGAGCCCCCGCCAGCGCGCATTCCTTTTCGAAGATGTACCGTTGCACCGGGCTCCACCCGGTCCCACCGCATTCCTTCGGCCACTGGTAGCCGAGCCAGCCCTTCTTGTGCAGGACGGCGTTCCACCGCTGGCCAATGTCCGGTTCGACAAAGACCGTTGGCGATCGTGCGGCGCCCTGCACGACGTCATCGGGAAGTTCCTTCGCCAGGAAGGCCCGCACTTCGTCGCGGAATGCCGCTTCTTCGGGGGAAAGGTCGATATCCATCAGCGTTCCAGAATCGTCACCGCGGATACGCCGGGGGCACCGTAGACATGGCTGTAGGCGGTCGTGGGATTGCCGGGGACCTGGCGCCCGCCGCCGTCTCCGCGCAGCTGAACCACATTCTCGTAGACCTGCCGCAACCCAGATGCGCCGATCGGCTCGCCGCATGCGAGGCATCCGCCGTCGGTATTGACGGGAAGGACGCCGCCGATCTCCGTGCGCCCTTCCGCCAGCCATTGCTCCTGCTCGCCGTCCCGGCAAAAGCCGTTCTCGGCCATGTGCATGATTTCGGCCCCGGCCTCGGTGTCCTGCAATTGTGCCACGGAGATGTCCTCCGGCCCGATTCCGGCAAGGCTGAAAGCGTCGGCCGAAGCGATATTGGTCGCCGAACCGCCGCGCTCCACATCGATGGAGGGTGCGAAAACCTCGAACGAGCCGGGCGGCCGCGTGCGCATCGCGGCGGCCTTGAGACGAACGAGCGGCTTGCCCAGCTCCCGCGCCTTCTTCTCGCTCGCCAGCACGAGCGCCACTCCCCCTTCTGCGGGCGAGCAGAACATGTATTTCGTGTAGGGATCGCTCACCATCGGAGCGTCCATGATGACGTCGAGCGGGACCGGGTCGCGCCTCCACGCATGGGGCGCATGTCGCGCGTTTCGGAAAGCCTTTTCGGCGACGCGGCCGAGCGTCGTGGCCGAAATTCCGTATTCGTGCATGTATCGCATGATCTTCGCACCGAAGAACTGCGTGGTGATCATGTAGCCGGCTTCGCCATACCAGTCGGGCAGGTTGTATTCCGAAGGCAGCGCGTTGAACGCACCGCGCGGATGCTTGTCGAAGCCGACAGCCAGGCCGAGATCGAACTCTCCGGACTTGATCGCCATCTGCGCGGAGAAGAGTGCCGATCCGCCCGCCGCGCAGCCATTGCGCACATTGATGAACTGCACGCCCGTCAGCCCAAGCCGCTCGACCATCGTGTCGGGATTGCCGGCCGCGTCGGAGCCGCCATAGGCGAACTGGATATCGGGCCATTCGATCCCGGCGTCGGAAAGCGCCTCCCGCACTGCGAACACGCCTTGCTCCAGCCCGGACACTCCGTCCGTCCGTCCGAAGGTGTGAATGCCTATGCCGACTATGCAGACATCGCTCACGACGCTGCTCCCTTCGGCTGGAATGCATGGATCAGGACCGGTTCGGCAGCATCGGGATCAAGGACGACCTGCGTCAGCTCCAGCGGCATGCCGATTTCGATATCGTCAAAATCGACATTCGTGAGCCGTGCTTCGACAATCGTCTCTCCCGGCAGTTCGACATAGGCCACCGGCCAGGGAGTGAAGTCTTCAGGTCCGGTATAGGGCGGGGATTTCGGCCGATAGCGCTGGATCGTGTAGGACCAAAGTTTCCCTTCCCGCTTAAGCGGATAAGGCTCGAAGTCGCTGCCTTCGGGACAGGGAAAGACGATCCGGCCGGTCTCACGATTGCGCCCGCCTACCAACCGCGGCGGCGCGCCATCCGTGAACAGGCCTTCGGCAATCGAGCGCATCGTTCTCCCATTCCGTAATTTCGATTCCTGACGTTGCCGCCTTATGCCCTCCCGCCCTCGCCATTCCGACTCATCAAAACGCTAGGGTGGGCTTCGCAGGCAGCTGTGCGACAAGGCGCACGGGGAGAAATCCATGTCTGAAAGCTGGGACTACATTGTCGTCGGCGCGGGGTCTGCGGGTTGCGTGATGGCCGAAAGATTGAGCGCGGACGGAAGGTTTCGCGTGCTTGTCCTGGAAGCCGGTGGCGAGAACGACAGCTTCTGGGTCACCCTACCCAAGGGCGTCGCCAAGCTCGTCACGAAACCGGAGCATGTCTGGGCCTATCCGGTCAACCAGCCGCGCGTGGAAGGCGGCGAAGCCAACGAAGTCTGGATTCGTGGCAAGGGTCTTGGCGGGTCGTCCGCCATCAACGGGATGATCTGGAGCCGCGGCGAGCCGGCAGACTACGATGCCTGGGAAGCGTTGGGCGCCACCGGCTGGAATGCATCGGCGATGACCGAAGCCTTCCTTCAGCTTGAGGACCACGCTGCAGGCCCTGGTCCGATGCGCGGCTCGGGCGGCAGAGTCCATGTCGATCCGGCGGTGTTCAGCTATCCGCTTACGCAGGCGATGATCGCCTCGGGAGAAGCACTGGGACTGAAGCGGGTGCACGATCTGAACGGTCAGACCGGACCGCGCGTGGGTTTGTTCAGCCACAACATCCGCAAGGGACGACGCGAAAGTTCCGCCAGAACCTTCCTTGCTCCTGCCCGGAAGCGTCCGAACGTGAAGGTGATCACAAACGTTGTGTGCGAACGGATTGTTTTCGATGGGCATCGCGCAGTCGGCGTGGAAGCGAGCGTCGGCAACGATTCCCTGCGCTTCGATTGCCAGGGCGAAATCGTAATCTGCGCAGGCACGATGGAGAGCCCGCTTCTGCTGCAGCGATCGGGTATCGGCGATGGCGTCCGACTTCAATCGGCCGGTATCGCTGTGAAGCGGCATTCACCCGACGTCGGCGAGCGGATTTTTGAGCATTTGTCGCTTTCGATGCCCTTCCGGCTCGAACGCGGCAAAGGCACCCATCGAAGCTTTTTCGGGGTTGGCTCGGCACTCGCAATGTTGCGCTACCTCGTCCGGCATGATGGCGTGATGGCGACTGGCCCGTTCGAAGTGGGCGCTTTCTGCAACGTTGCTCATCCGGACAGACAAACAGACGCGCAGTTCTATCTTGGCGGCTATACGTTCGAGGTGGGCGACGACAACAACCCGGTTCCGCTGGACAGGATCGACAAGCGGCCGGGCATCACCATCTACGGCCAGCTGCTCCGCCTGACCAGCGAGGCGTCGGTCAGGGCGAGGGGGCCGACAGCCGCGGATACTGCGGATATCCGGCACAATTTTCTGACCACCGAGCACGACCGTACGTCAGCAGTGAAACTGCTTCACTTCATGCGGCGATACATGAGCAGTCCGCCATTGGGGGAAATGGTTGGCAGGGAAATGCTGCCGGGCCCTGAAGTGCAGACGGATGAGGACCTGCTGATCGCCTTTCGCCGACTCTCAAGCTGCGGTTTGCACGCGATCCGCAGCTGCCGGATGGGCAGCGATCCCGAAGCCGTGGTCGATCCGCGCCTGCGCGTGAACGGTGTCGACGGACTGCGGATCGCCGATTGCTCGGTCATTCCAGGGCACGTCACCGGAAACACCAACGCCCCGGCGATGGCCATCGGCCTGCGCGGTGCGGCGATGATCCTGGAAGACTGCCGCTAGCGGGCGAGAGAAATATATCCCAGCTGCGCTGCCTTGAAGACGGTTTGGGACCGGTTCACGGCATTGAGCTTCGTGGCCGCGTTGTGGATGTGGAACCGCACCGTGGCCCGGCTCCTGCCGATGATCATGCTGATTTCAAGGTCTGTCTTGCCGATGGCTGCCCAGCGCAGACATTCGACTTCGCGCTTGGAAAGACGCGATTCCGGCGGAAGTGCCTGTAACGTGCCCATCACCTGGACATATGTCGCGATGAACGTGCGGGCGTAGACTCCCAGTGCGTCGCTCCATTCCAGGAAAGCCTGTTCCAGATCCACCTGGTCGCGATCGAGCGGATTGAAGCTCACCGCTCCGATCTGACCGAAAGACAAGTGGACCGGCACGCCGATCGCGGCCTTGGTCATTGCCCGCTTTTCGAAGTTCGTAATGTCGATCGAGTCGAGATAGGGATTGGGAAGCCGGGTCCGGAACCCTTCGGAATTGGCCCAGAAAGGCTGGCTTTCGAAGCGGCAAGCAGCCGTCAGCGGGCTGTCCAGCGCGATACGGGAATTGCGCCACCAGACACGTTCGTCATCCGGCCAGCCGAACACGTCCCTGGCAAGCAGATTGCCCTCGATATCAACGGGAGTGCGCTTGTCGGCGATGTCTTGCGCAGGCGCCGCGCGCATGCCGCATTCCATGGCGATTTCATGCAGCGCTTCGGCCGCCCGTCGAACATCCTCGGGCGCGGACACGCGAACCGCATCAATTCGTGCTTGCGAGAGCAAACCTCATCCCCCTCACGAAATTTCATTCTACCGCTGATTGTCGCCACGGACAACGAACTCGTTGATCACCCCCAAGCCTTCTTCTGGCAACCCTAACATTTTGCCCAGCGTCGTTTCTCAAGCGCAGGTGATAGAGGAAGAAACAGAGAAGGGAGCGGCTGGTGAATTTCGACCTCAGCGAAGACGAGGAAATGCTGAAGGCCCTGGCGGAGCGGTTCGTCAGCGATCATTACGACCTGGAAACCAGGCGCGGCTTCCTGGCGGAAGCCCATGGCTTTTCCGAGTCGAACTGGAATCTGCTTGGTGAACTGGGCCTTATCGCGGCGCCCTTCGATGAAGATCAGGGAGGCATGTCTCTCGACGCCACGGGGATCGCAGTGGTGTTTGAAGCGCTCGGCCGCGGGCTTGTGGTCGAGCCGCTGATCGAGAATGTGCTGGTCGCGGGGCGGCTGTTTGCCGCGACCGCGAAACCTGAACTGCGCGACGAATGGCTTCCCTCGCTACTTGCCGGCGAGCGGCGTATAGCCTTCGCCCATGCCGAATTCGATGGCCGTCCGGGCCGGCCACGGATCGAGACCTCTGCCCGCATCGAGGGCGCACGGACGATCCTGAACGGCGAGAAGGCCTGTGTTCCCGCGGGCAGCGGAGCAGATGCGTATATCGTGAGCGCCCGCACCGGCGGCGACGCTTCGACACTGGATCAGGTGGCGCTCTATTTCGTGCCGGCCGACGCTGAAGGTCTGTCAGCCAGGGCTTGGCGACTTGCGGACGGCAACTGCGCCGTCACTCTCAGCATCGATGACGTGGCGATCGAGGATGGGAACACGCTATGCGATGCCGGCGGCGGCATCGCCTTGATCGATGATCTTGCCAGTCTCGCCCGCTCGGCCGAAGCGCTCGGCATCATGGAGCGCATGTTCGAAGAGACCGCCATATATCTGCGCACGCGCGAGCAGTTTGGCGCCAAGCTCTCGAGTTTACAGGCTCTCCAGCACCGCATGGTGGCTCAATATGCGGTGATCGAGCAGTGCCGGGGCTTGCTCCACAAGGCATTGGTCTCCTTCGACACGCCCGAATTCGGCAAGTCCGTCCAGGGTTTGCGAGCCTTTATCTCGCCGGCGTCGGTCGAACTCGGCCACGAGATGATCCAGTTCCACGGCGGCATGGGCGTTACCGATGAGCTCATTATCGGCCACGCACACAAGCGTTTGCTGGTTCTTTCACGCTGGCCCGACGACCCGCTCGGCGCGCTCGACCGATACGCGCAGAACGGCTGAGAGTCCGGTCAATCGGGTGCGCGCTCCTTGAGCCACCCGATGCCGCGCCGCAGCAGGTCATAGAACACCGGCAGATCCCAGGCACAGCGGTCGACCGTCGGCCACCAGTCGGCCAACGGCTGGAGGTCATAATGGCCACGGCAATGACCAAGCGTGTTGTAGAGTACGGCACCCTTGCCGTGATGTTTGATATACATCACCGGCTGCATGCCGGGTGCGTCTTCGGCTTCCCGAAAACCAGTGCCCGGTTCGGTGCATTCGGTCTGAAGCAGGACATGAAGGTCGCCGTGGCGCTCCAGGTGATAGAGCTCGTCGGTAGTGTCGAACGGTTCAACCCCTTCGACCAGCGGGTGCGACGGATCGGCCACCGTGACCGTGTAAGGCGCAATGGGCGGGTGCGAGATAAACTGGCTGCCGAGCAGGTCCATGAACAGCGGCGCCCAGCGTGGCGCTTCCCAGACCCCGTCGTCCATCAGCCGGAGGACCGAATTCGTGCCGTGCAGGGCATACCAGCGCCCTCCGCCCGCCAGCCAGTCGCGAAGTATCTCCTGTGCCTTGAGCGAAGGCGTGACATCGCAGGTGTAGGTAATGAGGATATCGGCTTCCCCGATCGCCTCGACCTTCTCGAAATCCTCGAAGACGCGCGTGCGCACGCGCTCATCCTCGGCAAGCAGCTTGAGGAGTTCCAGTCGGGCGAAGTCGATATCGTGCCACACCCCGCCACAGATCAGGACGCAGTTGATCCTGGGCGGATGCTCCGCGGCACCTTCGGCTTCACTCACCTGCCGCCCCCAAGCTCACCATTGATGTACTTGTCCAGCGTGTCATGCAGCTGGCGGATGCGGATTTCCTGATAGTTGCCGAGCTGGACCTTGCCGTTCTTCGAACAATGCAGACCTTCCTGGACGTATGGCAGGTTGGCCATGTCCTGCTCGAACACCTCGCCCAGACCGCCAAGCTCGGCCGCCTCGGTCCACTTCTGGTCAAGCGTCAGGAAATTGCGGGGAACGCTGCGCGGTATCGGTTCTCCCTTCTTCACCCGTGCCAGGACCCGCACCTCCATGATGCAGGTATCAGGCGTCTTGCCGGGCATCCAGCGATAGACGACGTTGGGCATGTAACCGCCCCAGGGCGCGAAGTTGGGAAACACGTTGTAGACCAGAGCATCCAGCAGTTCGGCATCGGTCGCATGGCTGTGGTCGTAGCCGGTCTGCTCTTCATAGGCCTTGCGCAGCGCCGCCCCAAGCGCCTCGCGCGCGGACTGCCCTTCGGGAACTTTCACCGCGTAAGGATCGCCATCCGCATCGTAGTTGTCGGCCGAACGCGCATTGTACTTGATGAACTCGTCGACGATCCACTGCTGGCTCTTGCCCTCCGGATTGATATGGGGGCTGAGGATGCCGAAGGGCACGAGGTTCACGTTGATGTTGTCGCCATATATCCAGTAGGCCGAATTGCAGTCGCCGGTGAACGGCAACAGCTGGGGATGGGTGACCACCGTGTGCCAGGCCTCCATGAAGGCCTCGGCGGTGACTTTCCAGTTCGCCGGCACTTCCTTGGCCACCCAGATCACCGTGGTGCATTCGTCGTGCCGCCACCGCTTGAAGAATTCGGGCAGCGGGTCGAGAAATTCCACCAGAGTCGGGCCGCCGGGCTCTTCCCGGAGGAAGATATAACCCTGCCAGCTGTCGACCTCGGCTTCAGGGAGCTTCAGCTCCTCTGCATCCAGATGCTCGAAATCCCACGAACAGGGGTTGTTGCGGAACGTACCGTCCTGATTCCAGCTGAAGCCATGGAAAGGGCAGGTGAAACCGTCGCTGGTCCCGGCACCGGCGCAGAGCTTGCGCCCCCGATGAAGGCAGACATTGTGGAACGCGCGTACCGACCCGTCGTCCTGCCGGACAATCAGCCATGAGCGGCCCGCATTCTCATGCACGATATAGTCGCCGGGTTCCGGAATGTCTTCGTCGCGAGCGGCGAATTGCCAGACATAGGGCCACATCCGCTCACGCTCGAGCCCGGCGAATTCCTCGCTCGTGTATCGTTCGGCGGGAAGCGGCGCCGAACCGCGATATTCATACGCGTCGTTCGTGAGGAAATCGGGTGCTGGCCGGCTGTCGATCTCCATCAGCTCCGTCCAGCTGATGCCTGGGCCGCGCGCCTTGCCGCCTTTGAGCTCCGGATCACTTTCAGCCATCGTCCTCGTACCCTCTATCTATGGGAATCCCGGTTTCCGGCATGTCTGCCTCTTTCATCTTCCCGCGTCACCTTGCTGAAAGCATAGGTTTCAAGTCAGGAATAATCGTCCAAAGGTCTCACCGAAGCAAATTGGGAGAATGCCGTGAGCAGACGGCTGGAAGGCAAGGTTGCACTGGTAACCGGCGGAACGTCGGGAATCGGCGCCGGCGCTGTCAGACGCCTGGCCGACGAAGGCGCGAAAGTCGTATTCACCGGGCGCAACGCTGAAGCTGCCAACGCCCTTTGTGCTGAAACCGGGGCACAATTTCGTGCTCACGACGTGCAGGACGCCGCGAGCTGGCCGGCACTGATGAAAGCGATCCTTTCCGAACATGGCCGGCTCGATATCGCATTCGCGAATGCCGGCTCCGAAGCGGGCGATGCCAGCGTTGAAGACATCACCATCGAAGGATGGAATGCCGTCATCGGAGTGAACCAGACCGGCGTCATGCTCACCGTGCAGCATGCCATCCGCGCCATGAAGAACAATGCGGACGGTCCCACAGGCTCGATCATCGTCAATTCATCGATGAACGCCCACCGCGCCATGGGAAATTTCGTGGCCTATTCCGTCTCGAAGTCGGCAGTTGTCGCGCTCACAAAATCGGCGGCCGTGCACTGCGGCAACCAGGGATACAAGATCCGCGTCAACGCAATCCTGCCCGGCGTCGTGGAGACCGCCATGATTCGCGGGCAGATCGAAAACGCACCCGATTCCGCGGCCGCCCGCGCGGCTTACGAGAGCATGTCGCCGCTCGGACGCATGGCCCAGGTCGAGGAGGTATGCGGCCTCGTCGTGTGGCTTGCCTCGGACGAAGCGGCGTTCGTCTCGGGCAGCGAATACGTCATCGACGGTGCAACGACGGCGGGGATGATGGGCGTATGATCGATCTTGGCTCGCGCCGGCTCGAAGGAAAGGTCGCCTTCATTTCCGGTGGGCTGCGAGGCATCGGCCGGGCCTGTGCCGAGCGGTTCCTGGCGGAAGGGGCCAAGGTGGTCCTTTCCGACCTGGATGCACCGGACAGCGATCTGGCCTCAAGTTCGCTTGCCGAACTCGGCGAGGCAGCCAGCTATATCCAGGCCAACGTCACCCGGGAGGAAGACTGGGATCGCGCGCTCGATGCAGTCGCAACCCGGCACGGCAAACTGCACATCCTCGTCAACAACGCCGGGATCGACCTCACGGGCGCGGTCGAGTCCCTGGAGCTGGCGGACTGGCGGCGGATCATGGCGATCAACGTCGACGGCGTCTTCATGGGCGTAAAAGCCTTCACGCCCATGATGGCGGACAGCGGCAAGGATTTCCGCGGCGGCGCTTCGATCATCAACGTCAGCTCGATCATGGGCCTCGTCGGCATGAACGAGGTTTCCGCCTACAATGCGAGCAAGGGCGCAGTGCGCCTGTTCACCAAGGGCATCGCCATCGAGTTCGCGACCAAGGGGATGCCGATCCGCGCCAACTCGCTGCATCCCGGTTTCGTTTCCACGCCGCTGCTCAAGGAAGGATTCCAGCGCTGGGTCGACAAGGGTATCGCCGAGAAGGCGCAGGACCTTGTCGACATGGTTGCAGGCAACACGCCCATGGGCCGCGTGGCCGAACCGGAAGACCTTGCCGGCGGCGCCTTTTTCCTCGCCAGCGAAGACAGTGCCTACATGACCGGCGCCGAACTCGTCATCGATGGCGGCTGGACCGCGCAATAGGGAGCAGACCGTGACGATTGCCCTGCCGAACGTGATCGCGGTGGTGACAGGTGCCGCCGGCGGCATCGGCCGCGAAGTGGTGAAAGCGATGAAAGCGGCCGGGGCGACAGTTGTCGCCACCGACCTTGCTGAAAGTGCGGATGTCGAAGGCGCGGACCACTACCTGAAACACGATGTCACGAGCGAAGCCGACTGGAAGGCGGTCGAAGCTCTGGTCCGCAGCGAATTCGGGCGGCTCGATGCCCTGGTGAATGTCGCGGGCTATTCGATCGTCACCAGGTTCGAGGACACGCCGCTTTCCGAATTCCACCGCGTCAACGCGATCAATGTCGATTCCGCCATAATCGGGACACAGGTCTTTCTCGACTTGCTCAAGGAGGGCGGCAGGGCCCGCAAGGGCGGCGCATCGATCGTGAACTTCTCGAGCGTCGGCGGCTTGCGCGGCGCACCGTTCAATGCCGCCTATTGCACCAGCAAGGCCGCCATCGCGATGCTTTCCAAATGCCTGGGCGCGGAATTCGCGGCGCTGGGATACAACATCCGGGTGAACTCGCTCCATCCGGGGGGCGTTGACACCAGCATGATCAATTCGATCATGGAACGCTATGTCGAACTGGGCGCTTCGCCTTCGCGCGAGGTTTCGCTGGCCGCGATGAACCAGTCACATCCGATAGGGCGGCTGGGGCGACCCGACGAAATGGGCGGCGGCGTGGTATTCCTGTGTTCGGAGGCGGCCAGCTTCATGACCTGCGACGAACTCGTGATCGACGGCGGCTTCACCCAGGTCTGACGCTCCAAACCCCCTTTCCGGCTCAGGGGGTTGCGCCCTTCTCTATCCAGAGACGAACCCTCGCGATCACTTCAGGCGGCAGCGGCGGCGCGCCGAACGGCATCTGCGCGCCGGTCCCGCCATTCTGCACATGCGTGCCTTCCAGTTTCATGATGAGATAGCTCTGGTCCGGTTCCCCTGGCTGGACACGCACAAGCCCGGGCACCTCTGTGGACTTGACGCCAACGAGAT
This sequence comes from Novosphingobium sp., assembly GCA_020446575.1. Taxonomy (GTDB): domain Bacteria; phylum Pseudomonadota; class Alphaproteobacteria; order Sphingomonadales; family Sphingomonadaceae; genus Novosphingobium. Next base: position 17,985 of record JAGREL010000111.1, read on the forward strand.
TCTCGATGGCCCTGGCGGGAACGAGCGAGAGATTCCCGGCCTCCGTCCCCGTCAGGTGGCAAGTTGCACAGGCATTGGCGAAGAGCGGTGCAATGCCACTCTCATAAAGCGATGCGGCATGAGGTTTCGCCGGGGCTTCAGTTGCGCCGTCCGTCTTGTCATTGCCACCCGAACACGCGGCCAGCGACAGGACAGCAGCGGCAAGTAACAGGCGCATCACGAATTCGCCGCGTGCTTGCCGGCGATATAGCCGAAGGTCACCGCCGGGCCGATCGTCCCGCCCGCGCCGAGATAGGCCTGGCCGGTCGGCGCGGCGATACAGTTGCCCGCGCCGTAAAGGCCCGGGATCGGCTCGCCATTGGCGGCAAGCACCTGGGCATTCTCATTGACCTGCGGCCCGCCTGCCGTATCGAGCGTCCCGGGACCGAGAATGATCGCATAGTAGGGCCCTGTCTCGGCGAATGGATGCATGACCGGGTTGGGAAAGGGGTTTTCAGGGTACTTGGTGCCTTCGCGCCGCGCCGAGAACAGCATGTGCCAAGCCTTGTCGTAATCGTATTTGCCGCGGTTGAAGTCCGGGTCGACCCCGTTCCTTGCATATCCGTTGTAGGTCGCGACCGTCTGCTTGGCGGTCTCCGCGAATCCGGACGCGAGCCGCACGCCGCCGGTCTTGCCGGACCATTCCCTTAGCTGCGCGTCGATCTTGCCGAACAGCTCGTCCCAGTTACCGCCCTTCAGCATATACGGCTGACTTGCGCCCGGCGCCGGGAACGGGAAGGCCCCGCCGAAAGCATCGAGCGAGCGTTCATCGAACAGCATGAAGATCAGGTGATTGGGATATTCCTCATGCGCGGGGTCATAGGGGAAATGCGCCTGCGTCCGATCGTTGTAGTCGCGCTTTTCGTTGACGACACGCTTTCCGTACTTGTTGACGAGGATCATCGAATCGCCGGGCAGCACGAAGGCGCCCCAGCCAACGCCGCGATTGGCGAGCGCCTCGCCCAGAACGACCTGGCTGCGCCAAGCATAACCGAGATCGCCCATCATCGCGCCCGCTTCCTGGGCAAGCGGGATGAAATCGCCGGTAGATCCCGGCAGCGAGCAGGAACCATAGACGAAAGGCTGGTGCATGTCGCACAAAGCGACATTGTGCGAATAGCCGCCCGTGCCGAATATGACGCCCTTGCGCGCACGGATGTGGATGTCCTTCCCGCCCTGGCTGGCCCGCACGCCGATGACCTTGCCATCCTCGTCCCTGATGATCTTCGTCACCGCGGTCTCGAGCATGACCGGCGTCTTCTGCTTCTCGAGATAGGCGAGCAACTGGCGCGCAAGGCTGCCTCCGCCCTCGGCCGAACCGGATCCCACGGCAGGTTCGAGGCAGCGTCCTGTCGGGACCTTGTTCTCGGGCAGGTGGTCGGCATAGTCGGGCGCGGGTCGGTCGACCTGGAACATGCGGAATTGCTTGAACTGAACCGCGTCGAGTTCGCGTAACCTGTCGATCGCGACGGAACCATTGTCGTAAAACGCCTCGATCACCTTGTAACGCGTCTCGTCCAGGCCGAGCGTGGGACTCGAAGGGTCGTAATGGCGTGAGTAGCCATAGCGAACCGCATATTTCAGCGCATCTTCCTTGCGGTCTTCGATGCCCTGTTCCTTCAGGAGGAAGTGATTGAAGATCCAGCACACGCCGCCCGACTTGGCGGTGGTGCCGCCCAGCACCGGCATCTTTTCAAGCACGAGGACCTTTGCGCCTTCAGCTGCAGCCGTGACCGCCGCCGTGCCTCCCGCGGCGCCGCTGCCGACGCACAGCACATCGCATTCCTCGTCCCAGCCCTCCCCGGTCGGGCTTGATCCGTTCTCCCGCGCGCAGGCTGCCGTCATTCCGGCAACGGCAGCCACGCCGGCCCCCGCCAGCACCTGGCGCCGACCGATCTTCGATGCAGTCATACCTAGCTGATGCTCCTGATGCTTCTCGCGGCGGCGCTAGCGCCGCCCTTCGATATAGTCGTTGATGACTTCGTGGAACCGGCGCACGCGCGTCTCCTGCTTGGCGAGGTAGTGATCGTCATGCACCATCGAGCGCAGGCCCTGCTGCTGGGTCACCGCCAGGGAGAGGTCCTGAACGAGGAAATCGCCCTGCGCGATCGTCGTCTCGTAATCGGCGAATTCGCCGGTCTCGTGCTCGGCCTCTTCATAGGGCCGCATGCCATACAGCGTGGCGACCTCGCTCGCGCCTTCGATCGGCGGCACCAGATACCAATAGTCGAAGGTCGACCAGTTGGGATCATCGGCATCGGGCTCCGTGCGGAAGACGTGCAGCCCTTCCGGCGTGCCGGTCAGCGTGAGGTTCGGGAAGCAGGTGTGGTGGAACTGGTCGGTCAGTTCGTCGTCGCTGAGCTTCGCAAGATAGCTCCAGCCGCGATCGGGCCCAAGGCGGCGGCGCGCATCCTGCAATGCCTTGCGGGCTTCCTGCGCCTTGCCTTCGAAGTCGGCGGGGTCGAGATCCCATTCCTTCAGCACGTCGGCCCATAGCGGCATGACGCTGTCGGCAGAGGCATAGCGAGAGGACGGCTGCAGCTTCTCGATCATCCGGTTATGGCCCATCGGGTACATCTCGAAGACGGTGGTCGAGTAGTGGTCGTCGATCATCGGCTGGAACTGCGGATGCACCGCCGGGATGTGATAGGCCTCGTTGAAATTGTCCGAAGCGAATTTCCAGTTCGTGTTCACGCGCAGCGTCCGCCAGACGACGCGCGTCCAGTTTTCCAGGTCGCGATTGCCAAGCAGATGCGGGATCGGATCGAGATATTCCTGCAGCGGCAGCGCGTTCGGATCGAAACTGTAGAAGACGAAGCCGCCCCAGGTCTCGCAAGCGACTTCCTTCAGGCGCAGCTTTCCGCACGGATTGCCTTGCGGGAAATCTTCCGGGTCCTGAACTTCGTCGAGTTCGCCGTCAATGTTCCACTTCCAGCTGTGATAGGGGCAAACCAGGTGTTGCGGCACGCCGCCTTCCTCGGACGATACCAACCGGTTGCCACGGTGCCGGCAGACATTGAAGAATGCCCTGATCGAGCCGTTTTCCTGACGGATCATGATCACGGATTCGTGTTTGAAATTGTGGACGACATAGTCGCCCGGCTCTTCGAGCTGGCTGGTTCTGCCGCCGATGTGCCAGACGCGCTTCCACATCTTTTCCCATTCGTGCTCGGCGAATTCGTTCGACCAATATCGCGAACCGGGGATCGGATCGCCGCGCACTTCGGGGAACCGGGCCGACGGATGCGTGGGGTAGGAATCGGTTTTTTCAGGGACTTCAATATAGCCGGACATGACTGTTTCTCCTTTGGCCGCACCTCCTCTCCAAGGCTGCGGGCGAGAGGGAGCTGCGCCTTTGGCGTCAGCGATTGCCGTGGATTTCCGCGAGGCTGTCGGGTTCCGGCATCATTGCGAACATCGAATAGCGGTTCGCTTTCCAGCCCCCGTCCACGCGAATAGCGTCGAAGCGGTATTGGACCTGCACGGTCACTTCGTTGCCGTCCCGGGCGCGCCCCATGCCGATGACATAGGCGGACATCGCAGCGCTATCGCCATCGTAGGCCTCGGGTCGGAAATTGGTGATGTAGTGCGCGTGGTGCGTCATGTCGGCGAAGACGCCTTCGAAGAAGGCACGGATGTCGCCGTGGCCGTTCATCAGCGGCAAGCCGATCTTGCGGAAATCGAGCACGGCGTCTTCGGTGAACAGCGCAAGCAGCCCCTCGACATTGCCGATGTCGTCCACAGCATAGCAATAGGCGGTCATCAGATCCTGCAAGGCGATGCGGTCTTCGAGCGGCATCTGAACAGTCACGGCAATTCTCCTGTGTGGTTCTATTCCGGAAAGCCCGGCCGGAACGGGTCGCTGCGCCCGTCCCAGCCTTCCGCGGCAGCGGCTATTCGTTTGAAAAACTCGGTCTGGTCGGGATCTTCCTCGATCAGCTCGACCATGCAGCCGATCGCGGCGCTGGTATCGATGTAGGCAAAGCGCATGTTGCCAAAGGTGCCGTCGACGGCGCTGGCGAAGCCTTTCCCGACATAGCTGGAGCGGGCGGCATCATAATCGGGTGTGTAGATCGCAAGGTGATGGAAGCCTTGCTCTCCCTTGGCGATCGTATCGCGATAGGCGGAAGGGCTGTCGCAATGCTGCTGCACCAGCTCGATCTGCACGCCGCCCGACTGGGCGAGCGCCACCGAGAAATCGAGCCCCGAACATCTCTCGCCCCGGTAGCTGTACTCCTCCAGCACGACATGCGGGACGGCCAGGAACGGCCCTATTCCGGTCGTCTCGATCCAGCGCATCGCCGCCGCCTCAAGGTCATCGACCATGAAAGCCACTTGCATGAAGTGCTGGCCAGCAACGCCCGGAGCAATCATCACCCGTTCCCCAGCACCATATCGTTGAGCAGTTCGTGGAAGCGCTGGACCCGCTTTTCCTGGTTGGGCAGGATGCAGCCTTTGAACCCTCGCGAATTCAGTCCCTGCTGCTGGCTTGTGCCAATGGAGAGGTCCTGGTCCGCGACGAAACCCAGCGAAACGCCATCGCCATACTTGCTGTGACGGTGCTCGGCATCGTGTTCGAGCGGCACCATGCCGATCGGCGTTTCGACCTCCTTCATGCCCTCGACCGGCGGATAGAGGCACCAATGCTGGAAGATGCATTTTTCCGGATCGGTCGGATGCGGCTCGGTCCGCAGGATCTGACACTGTTCCGGAGACATGGTGAGAGTGAGATTGGGAAAGAAGGTGCAGTGGAAATAATCGACCAGCTGCTGGTCGGTCATGTCCTTGTAGTTGGTATAACCGCGCGCCGCCCCCAGCTTGCGCTTGGCTTCGATCACCGCCTGGCGAATATCACCGGTGTGGCCCTTGTAATCGGCCGGATCGATGCCCCAGGCCCGGGCGACATCGTCGAGCGGGGCAGGAACCTCTCCGCTTGCATAGTCCTTCCGCGTGGTGGCCTGATGGCCCTTCATCCACATGGAATTGTGGCCCGAAGGATACATCTCGAACAGCGTGTCCGGCAGCCCGTCATTGATGAAGGTGGAAAGCTCTGGATGGATCGTCGGCAGGTGGTAGCTTTCGTTGAAATTGTCGCGCACGATCTTCCAGTTGAAGTCCGCGTCGCAAGACAGGTTCATCACCCGGATCCAGCTTTCGAGGCCGTAGCCGGCCAGCCTTTCGGGATAAGGTTCCAGCCATTCGAGCAGCGGCTTGACGTCGTCGTCCATGCACCAGAAGACAAACGGCCCCCAGGTGTCGCAGCGCAACTCGCTCAGGGTTACGTGATCGCACGGATTGCCGCCGGGAAAATCGTCCGGATCCTGCACCTGGACAAGCTTGCCATCGAGATCGAAACGCCAGCTGTGATAGCCGCAGACAATGCTGGGCACACTCGTGAAATCGCCCAGGATCAGGCGGTTACCGCGGTGCGGGCAAGTGTTGTAGAAGGCGCGGATAGACCCGTCCTCCTGCATCACCATGATCACCGATTCCTTGCCGAAATTGTGGCGGACGATATCGCCGGGTTCCTCGAATTCGGCGATGAGTGCGCCCAGATGCCAGATCTTGGGCCAGAGATACTTGTTCTCCAGCTCCATCCATTCCCGCGTGATGTAACGGTCAGCGGTGATCACATCGCCACGAACGGGCGGATCGAATTCCGTTGAGTAGCGGGAAACCATTGCCTCGGCGTTCATCGCAGCATCCTTCCTTCAGAGCAGGTCTTCAGCAGGGCCAATCGCGTGTTTCGCTAAAGTCGAGCCCTCTCCGGCCACCTCGGTTCGTCGTCGGGTTTTGCGCGAAGAATCCGCGATCGGCCGGATCGTCCTTTACCCAGTCAGTGATAAGCTTCCGGCGGGAGATCCTCCACTCGCCATTCTGACAGGAATACTCGTCGATATACCGGCCCGAAATGAACAGGTCGCGCGGATTTCCGTCCTCGTCGCGGGTGTCGTGCCAGGCCTGAAAGTAGCACTCGCCGCTGGCACTCTCGCCATCGAGTTCGATGCGGACCTGGCCGAGGAAATGATGGGTCGCTTCCATTCCGGCAAGGAGATCCTGCGCAAATGCGACGAACTCCCCAACCGTACCCGACATCAGGCCGCAGTCGACCCAGGCATCGTCATGAAAGGCACCGCGCTGGAGTTCGGCATCGAGCCGGTCGAGGCCACGCATGTAGCGGTGAACCGCATCGGTAATGTCCCTGCGTGCGGCAAGGTCTCGAATCTCTGCCTCGAGGTCGAAAGCCATCACATCGTCTCGCCGTTGTCGATGGTGATGGTCGTGCCGGTGATGTGTCTGCCGTCTGCGCAGGCCAGGTAAAGTACCATGTTCGCCACATCGGAAGGGTCGCCCATGCCGTGGCTGGCGTTCTGTTCCAGGCCGGGATCGTCCGCAGGGAGTTCCGCAATCGCCTGCGCTGTCATTGGCGTTACTATTCCGCCCGGCGCGATGGCGTTGCATCGGATACGGTAACCCATTTCCTGGCAGTGGATTGCGACGCTGCGGGTCATGCCGATGATCCCCGCCTTGGCCGCGCTGTAGGCCGGAATGGCGCTGATCGCCTTCAGGCCGCCGACAGAGGCCATGTTGATGATCGAGCCCGACCCGTCCTTCGACATGTGCGGGATCGCGGCGCGGCACCCCAGGAAAGTCCCGTCGAGCATGACCTCCACCTGCAGCTTGTAGTCCGCGTAGCTGAGGTCCTCGATATTGCCGAAACGCACGAGGCCGGCGTTGTTGACCAGCGTATCGAGCCTGCCGAAGCGATCGAGTGCTTGCGCAACGACTTCACCCCAGCGTGCTTCATCGCGCACGTCGTGGTTCAAATAGAGGCATTCCGGCATTTCCCCGGCGACCTTGGCCCCCAGCTCGTCCTGAACGTCGGTGATGACGACTTTCGCGCCTTCGCGTGCAAGCGTACGGGCGTCTTCGGCCCCGAGACCCGATGCACCTCCGGTGATCAACGCAACCTTGCCGTCCATCTTGCCCATCATCTTCTCCCTTATTGTTTTTCCAGGCAGGTCACGCCGTCAGGGATGGAAAACCAGGCCTGCGCGCTGCGCGTCCAGAAATGCGTGGTCGGTTCAAGGTCGGCAGTCTGGTCGAGCGTGCCGGCCTTGAAGAAGAGAATGCCCTGCTCGCGCGCCGCTGGCGTGTCCGTCAGGATCGGCGAGCCGCAGTTGCGGCAGAATTTGCGTTCGATCGTCTGCCCGCTCGACCCGGGGTGACTGAAGGTTTTCAGCTCGCCGCGGACTTGCAGGCCTTCCCGCGCCGATACGCCCACCACCGAAAAGGCGCTTCCGGCCTGTTTCTGGCAATCGGTGCAATGGCAAACGACCAGGTCCCGAGGCGGCCATGCGACCGTGTAGCGGACCGCGCCGCAAAGGCACCCGCCGGTCCTCAGCGCGCTCATGCCTGCCACTCCAGACCAACCGGATCGGCATGGGGAAGGATAGCTGCGGTGCAAGCCATCGTCAGAGGCTTTCCCAGAGCGCATAGACCGGGTCGGTCCTGCCAAAGCAGCCGCGAGTGGTGAGCGCCTCGTAGAAGCCGCCGGACTCGAATGTCGTCGGGTGAGTCGAAGTCCAGTCCGCGACGAATGTCCGGCTCTTGATCCTCCATTCGCCGCCGCGCCGTTCGTAGCTGTCGACATAGCGCCCGCCAGTCAGCGTGTCGGCGCCTTCGGCGCGCATTTGGGCGATGATATAGTGCTCGCCCACGCCGTGGTCGCCGGAGACCTCGATCCATTCATTCGCGACGGAGTGAAAACAGGAATCCAGGTTCGACGTAACGAAGGCAACGATTTCCCTGGCGAAGTCGGGACCGGAACCATTCACGATTCCCGAGATCACGTCGGCATCGTCCCAAAAAATCGAAGCAAGCAGGTCCGCATCGCCGCGGTCGACTCCGCGACAGTAGCGGGTGTTGAGCTTGCGAATTGCGTCGCGCGACAAGGCCGCGTCCAGGGCTGCGCTTTCGGTCGTCATGGGCTCTGCCTTCTGCAGGGATCGGGATGCCGCCTGATGATGGGCGATCAGGGCGCGACCGGGATCCGTTGCGCCCTTTCCGCCCTCGGGCACGAAATTGTCGTTGGATACCGGGGGATCGGCGCGCAGGGCGGTATTGGGGCGATTGGTGTTGCTGTCGAGCACATAGGTGCGGTGCGTAAGTTTCCACACGCCGTCGCGGCATTCATGCCGATCGAGGTAGCGGCCGAAGACCATGCGCTGGATTTCCGGTTCCTCGGAATAAGCGATCACATAGCTTTCGGAGACCGCATGATCGCCGCCGATCCGTATTTCGGTGTTGGCAGTGCGATGCAGTGTCGGGAGCGCCTGTTTCTGCGCGGCCGCGAGGATCGATGCGAGCCGGGAAGCGGCACCGCTGAAGAACCCGTAGTCCACGGTCGCGCCATCGTGATAGGCCGCTGCCAGCAAGTTGACATCGGCCCGGTCCACGCCCCTGCTGTGCGTTGCGAGCGCGTTCAGGATCGCGTGCCTTGCGATCAGCGTTTCGGTGGACATCACACTTTGCACAGCTCGGACCAAAAAGTACCCCGGCCGACACCGCCGGCCGGGGCGAGGGCGGAGAGAGTCAGAAATTGAACCCGACGGAAACGCCGTATTGCCGGGGCGGAGCATAACCGACGATGCCCATGTAGCCCGGCGAGTCATACACCGTTGAAATATAGCGCTTATCGGCGAGGTTCTTGCCCCACAGACCGACCGAGAATTGGTCGTCCTTGGAGTAGAACGTCAACGTTGCATCAATGTAGTGCATCGGCTGCACTTCAGAGCGCGGCGAGTCGACAATCGACGTGTAGAATTTCTTCGCCGTGTAGCTGTAGCTCGCGTCAGCAACGATACGTGCGCCGTCGTTCATGTGGTAGGTATAGTTCGCGCCGAAGCCCGCCTGCCATTTCGGTGCATTCTGAAGCGGCAGCCCCCTGAGCTGCGTGAAAGTTGCCGCCACCGGATCAAAGTAGAGGAAGTCCTTGTACTTCGTGTCGAGGTAGGCAAGCGAACCGCGCAACGTCAGCCCGTCAACGGGAACAGCCTGGACCTCCAGTTCGAAGCCCTTGATCTCGGACTTGGCCGCATTGAGAATGCGGTTGCCCTGAACATTGGTGGCCGAATCGAAATAGATCTGGGCGATCTGCATATCGCGGTAATTGGTGTAGAACAGCGCCAGATTCGTGCGCAGATGCCTGTCGAGGAAGTCCGCCTTCAAGCCGACTTCGAAGGTATCGACCTTTTCCGGATTGTAAGGCGTATCGCCGTCCGCCGGCACGCCGATACGGCCAGTGAAGCCGCCCGACTTGAAGCCTCGCGCCCAGCTTGCGTAGGCGAGCTGGTTGGTGCCGAACTCATAGTCGAGCCCGATCTTCCAGCCGACATTGTTCCAGCTCTTCTTGCCGCCAACGTCGATGTCGTGCGGGTCAAGCCGAAGGTCGCGCGCAACGTCCTGGGGGTGGCCGATAACAGCGGTCGCCAGGCCCGGATCGACACCGCCCGGCGCGATCGCCCAGTCCGCATCCGTCAGCGCAGGTGCATAGAGCCCGTAATCCAGCGTCGAACGCGCATCGATCTTGTCATGCGTGTAGCGGATGCCTGCCGACAGGCGAAGCCGGTCGGTCAGCTGCGCGTAGGTCTGCAGGAAGGCCGAAAATGATTCGGTGTCCTGATCCTGCGTATTGAACTGATCGAGGCCGGGGAACGCAAAGTCCAGGTGATACATCTGGTAGTGGTCATAATGCGTCTTCATGTAATAGACGCCCGCCACGCCGGAGAACATGTCGTTGAGTTCGAAATCGGAACGCAGTTCCTGACTGAATTGCCAGCCCTTTGTGCGCCGGCGAGTCGAGTTGTTGGACTGCGCGGTGCCGTCCTGATCCGTATATTCGAACAGGGTAAACCGCTTGTACCCGGTGATCGCGGTGATGTTTCCGATCGCTGTGTCGTCGACCTCTACCGTCCCGATCAGGAACTTGGTCGTCATGTTCGACGTGTCGGGAACTTCGTTGTTGCCGGAGAAGTACTTGTCCGGCGCGACACAGCGCTCGCCGGCAACGGCGCACGGGCTGCGGTACATCGGCAGCACCGCTCCGTTCGAGAAACTGCCTTCGGGCACATAGTTGGCTTCACCCGGCAGACCGCCGTTGACCACGATCGGCGCGCCGTTTCGGCCTGCGACATATTCCCCCTGGAGCGTGATGCGTACATCCGGCGTGGGAGTGAACAGCAACTGGCCGCGGATCGCATCGACATTCTTGCGGCCCATGTCCTCGCCGTTCCAGACGTTGGTCACCCAGCCATGGCGCTGTGTGTGCACGCCGGCGACACGCAGCGAAAGCATGTCCTCCACAAGCGGCATTTCGATCGCGCCATTGATGTCGAAACGATGCCAGTTGCCGTACATCGCGCGCACATAGCCGCCGAATTCCCCGGTGGGCTGCTTGTTGACGACATTGACGACGCCACCGGTCGTGTTCGCACCGAACAGCGTGCCCTGTGGTCCGCGCAGGATTTCTATCCGGTCGATATCATAGGTATCGAGCAGGGCGCCCATCGAGAAGAATTGCGGCACGCCGTCCACCACGATCGACACTGTGTTGCCGGCATAGGGATCGGGTTCGATGACGCCGATGCCGCGGATCGTGAAGACCGCATTGTTCGGAGTGTTCGCAAAGTTGTCGATCTGCACGTTCGGCACTGAGTTCTGCAGGGCCTGAAGCGAGGTCACCTGCGCGGCAGCGAGGCTTTCACCAGCGATCGCAGAGACCGAAATCGGCACCGACTGAAGGTTCTCCTCCTTCTTTTGGGCCGTCACGACAATGTCGGCGATGCCGCCGGTATCATCTTCCGCTGTTTGCGCGAAAGCCGGCGTCGACACCAAAGCAAGAGCTGAAATTCCAGTCAGCAGACGAACGGATTGAGGCTTCATGCATCCTTCCCCCTGAATTGATCCGAACCGCAACTCCGGTCGGATTCCATCTCGATATTGGCTAGCACCAACAACCGGCACTGCTGCCGGTTTTATGGAAGAGGTTTCTCCGGCGGGTAACTGAAACTTGTATTAGGTAGGTGGGCCTTGAGCGTTTCGGGCCTTTCGGGTCTATAAGGGTGCGATGAATGCCCAGGCGATCCAGCTGCGAATGCTGAAGGCGATGCACCCCGAGCACGGTGCCGCACCCCCCGAGAAATGGCAGCAGCGCAAGAGTGCGCAAACTCGCCAGAAGCTTGTCGCAGGAGGCATCGATTGCCTCGTAGAGGGCGGCTATTCCAGCCTCACGACGGCGGCGGTGGCCGAGCGCTGCGGCGTCTCGCGCGGCGCGATGCACCATCACTTTCCCACCAGGATGGAGCTGGTCGCGGCAGTGGTGGACCATGTCTTCTATCGTCACATGGCCCTGTTCCTCGAGGATTACTTCGCAGCTCTCTCTGAACGCGGAGAGCAGCTTCTCTTCGAAGTCGCATGCGAGGCACACTGGCGGTCCGTGCACAGACGAGAATATACGGCCTATCTCGAACTGGCGGTGGCCGCCCGAACCGATGTGGAGCTTGCAACGCATTTCGAGCCGGTGTCGCGCCGGTTCGACGAGGTCTGGACGAAGGAAATGATCGAGGCCTTCCCGCAGTGGGAAGCACATTGGGACGTCATGAAGCTGGCCAGCGACCTGGCAAGCTCTGTGCACTTGGGAATGCTGCTGCAAGAGCCGGTTTTCGGCAACAGCGACCGCATGGAACAATTGCGCAGCTTCGTGATCGATGCGGTACGGCGGCTCTACCAGCAGACTCAAAAACCGGCAGATTGACCGGCTTCTGTCCTTAGTGACAGTTTCGGGCTGCTTGCCGCCATTGCAGACTCACCGGCGCAGATTCGAGAGTCGGGAGAGCAAGAAATGAACGAAGCACTCACCGTTCCGCCGTCCATGGACGGGCGGGATCAGTCGAATCTGCGCGGCGATCCAATTACCGGCGAGCGCTATTTCTCTCGCGAATTCGCGCAGAAGGAATGGGACAACCTCTGGACGAAGATCTGGCATATCGCCGGTCGCCTCGCGGACATTCCCGAAGCAGGTGATTTCGTCGTTCACAACTTCATGAAGGAATCGGTGATCTGCGTGCGCCAGGACGATGGCTCGGTACGCGCGTTTTACAATTCCTGCGCCCATCGGGGGATGCGCATGGTCCAGGGCATGTCCTCCGTGAACTCGATCGCATGCCCCTATCACGGCTGGCGCTACGGCCTCGACGGCGTGCTGCAGCACGCGCAGGACGCAGAGGAGGACTTTCCGCAGGGCAATCCATGCGGGAAGCTGAAACTCAAGGAGCTGCGCTGCGACAGCTGGGGCGGCTTCGTCTGGTACACGATGGCAGAGGACGGGCCGGGACTCCACGAGTTCCTCGACCCGATGCCGCAGCTGTACCGCAATTACCCGATGGACACGGCGGTGCGCGTCGCGTGGTACCGGATTGCACTCAATGCCAATTGGAAGTTCGTCACCGACAATTTCAGCGAGAGCTACCACACGCGCACGGCCCACCCGCAAGTGCCGCCGTGGATCGATCAGGATGTGGACTCCGCACGTCATGAAATGTGGCCCAACGGGCATGGCCGAACTGTTCAGCCGATGCGCCCTTCGCTCAGCGACCGGCCGAAGGAAGGCGGCAACGCAATGTTCGAAGCGATCCTCAGGCAGTGGGATATCGATCCCGAGCGCTATGCAAGCTACGAGGAATTCGCCCTCCAGGGCTGGAAGGACCTCAAGGCCGCGAAAAGCCGCCTGTGGAAGGACAAGGGCTACCTACACTATCAGAACATGGATGAGGAGGAGATCACCGACAGTCCCCATACCGTGATCTTTCCCAACGTCACCATCAGCTTTCTTCCCGACAATCTCGTCTTTTTCCGCTCGGAGCCTCATCCCCACGATCCGGAGAAATGCTATTTCGACCTCTGGTGCATGGCCTTTCCCGTCGATGGGCAGGAAACGGTCGATTCGATCATGGCCGGACCCAAGCCGCTGCGCGAGGCCGAGGAATGCGAGCACCGCGACTTCGATGACGGGCGCGGCATCCCCGAACTGGCAGGACAGATAGTTTACCAGGACATGGAATTGGCCGAAGGAATGCAGGCGGGGATGCATTCGCAGGGTTATTCCGACGCTTATCTCGCCGCACAGGAAACCAGGGTGCGCTTCTTCCACGAAGTGCTCAATGACTGGCTGGAGGGAAGGAGACCCTGATGGCGAATATCGTAGTGACCGGCGCCGGGCGCGGCATCGCGCTCGAACTGGTCAAGCAGCACGCGGCAAAAGGCGACACCGTCTTCGCCATGCCGCGCGATGCGGGCGCCGCCGACGCGCTCGGCAGGGTGGCCGGCGATTCTGGCGGAAACGTGAAAGTCATCAGCATGGATGTGGGTGACGACGCATCGGTGAAAGCCGCCGCAGCCGCGACCCAGGGCGCAAATATAGACATTCTCTACAATGTCGCCGGGGTCGTCGGCAAGATCGAACCTCAGCTCGAAAGCGTCGACTGGGACGATTTCGACAACGCCATCAACATCATGCTCAAGGGACCGCTCCGGGTCATGCTGGCGTTCCTGCCGCAAATGGGTACCGGCTCGAAAGTCATCAATTTCTCCAGTCAGCTCGCGGCATCGACCTGGCCGTATGGCGGCTTCTATCCCTATGTCGCGGCCAAGGCCGGCCTCAACCGCATGATGCGCTCGGCGGCGATCGACCTGAAGGATCGCGGCGTCATCGTCGGCCTTGTCCATCCCGGTTATGTCCAGACCGACATGGGCGGCCCCGACGCCGACATCACGCCGGAGCAAAGCGCGACCAATGTGCGCGAGATGGCCGAGAGCTGGACTCTCGAAAGGTCCGGCGACTTCTACAACTGGGACAAGACGCCCCACCCCCTGTGAGAAGGCCCACCCCTTGTGAGAAGGCCCCCCGCTTGTGAGAAGGATTGCGAGAAGGACAAGAGGATGCCCTTTACCGGACCGTTGGAAGACCGCCTCGCCATCCGCGAGCTGATGGACACGCATGCCCATGGCGTGATGACGAAGGACCCGGAACTGTGGGGGTCGATCTGGGCCAAGGACGCCTATTGGGAACTGCCCGAATATCCTGACCTCGGCGGGTTCGACGGCAAGGAAGCCATCGTCTCCGGCTGGATCGAATCGATGAAGGTCTACGGCCTCGAAAACATGACGAAGCCGATGATCTATTTGATGACCCCCGGATCGATCGAAGTGGATGGAGACCGGGCGGCAGCCGTCGCCTACACAATCGAAATCTACGACGATCCGCAATCCGGCAAGCGCATCCACACCACGGGCCGCTATGACGACCAGCTGGAGAAGCGCGACGGGCAGTGGCTTTTCACCCGGCGATCCTACCGGATCGTGCTGGAAGACTGAACAGCCGCGCGTTCACTCTTCCGCAGAAGGCAACCGCGAAAAGTGTTCCTCCACCGTGAACGTCCTGATGCGGGCACGGTCGAATAGCCGCGCCTCGTCCTCACTGATCATCGCAGCAACATCCGGTTGAGCGGCGCTGGCGAAGAATTCCTCCATGCGCGCCTTGTCCGGAAAGTCGATTTCCATGACCACATCGGCGTCGCAGATATGGTCCTCCCCATCCATCGGGAAAAGGAACCGGCGGACATAGCGAGTGGCGTATCCGGCGAGCACCTTTTCGCCGATCCGCCGATGGCGTTCCTCGTAATAGGCAATGAAGTCCGCCTTGCTCATGCCGTCTCGGCGTTTGAGCAGGGTGATGACGGTGACCGTCATGCCCGACAGCCTACATTTCCGGCTCGGGCAGGGTGGAATCGTCGGCCAGGTACCAGTTGAGCCACTCATGGAAATACTGGTTGCCACGCTCATTCCGGCCGAAAACGATCTCATCGTGCGCGCCGGATTCAAGGCCTTTCTGTATTTCCAGACCGATCACGTAATCCTCGCCATAGGTTACGTCTCGAAAGAAATTCATCATTGTTTCGAGTTGCTCTTTGTCTTCGTCGTCCCTTGGCCCATCCTTGCGAAGGTAATTCAGGACAGTGCGGTTCTTGTCCGGGGTTGGCCCGGGGAAGAGTTGGGCGACCTGCGTGATCTCCGGGGCGACGAAGATCGCGATATTTGGAAACAGGATGCGTACGAAGTCGTAGCCGTTGTTTTCCTGCCTGCCCCACTCCTCACGGGGAATGGGCGCCAGGGCTTCCTTGATACGGCGCTGCGGAAAGCCGATCCGGAAGCTTGGCCCGAAGCCTTCGTAGTGCATGGTGTTTGACGGCGTACGCGGCGCGATCGTCTCGGGATGCAGCGAAGCGAAGTGATACCCTTCCAGATAGCCATCATAGGCGATCTTCCAGTTCGCTCCGGAAATCTCGCGCGATCCGAGGTAGCACCAATCGGCAAGGCCAAGGCTTTCGAGATCGTCGAGATAGTCGCGAAAATACTTGTCGAGGTCCATCGGCGCATTGGGCGTAAGGCACACGAAGATGAGCCCGGCGCGCTCCTCGCAGGGCAATTCGCGCAGCCCGCGCTCGGTCTTGTCGATTTCTCCAAACTTGGCGGACTCGGCAACGCCGATCAACTTGCCGTCCTGCCCGAACGTCCAGCCATGATATTTGCAGGTGAAGCGCGGACAATTGCCATGCCCCTCATTGGCGACAGGGGCGGCACGGTGCGAGCAGACGTTGAGGAACGCGCGCACTTTGCCGGTCTTGTCGCGACTCATCAGGACCGGCATGCCAATGGCATCCATCGCCTTGTAATCTCCGGGGTTGGGCATTTCCGCGGAGAAAGCCAGCATCAGCGGAACGCGCTTGAAGATCAGCTCGATCTCGGCTTCCCACTGGTCGCGGTCCGTATAGGAACGCGACGGGACCCGCATGATCCTGTCGGTCTGGAAGGTCGTGTTGTTCTCGACGTAATCGAGCATGATCTCGGCGACGTCACCGTTCTTGTCTGCGAAATCCACTTGCCGGCTCCCGAAATTCCACGGCTTCGAATTCTGGTCGCAAAGCCGCGAGCCAACAAGCTGGGACAGGTATTAGGTCTCCTTGCCTTTTCATCAGTTGGCGAGTCACCGCGCAAAGTGCATGCACGCGCCATGGCAGAGAGGATTACGCCCCCCTGGGCTTGGCTTGAGGCACCCGCCCCGCACCAGCGGGAGTTCGCAGACTCCGGCGTCTGGGACGAGCGGACGATCGCGGACCTTGCCTACGCACTTGCCGACCGAGATCCGGACTTTTGTGCGTTCGTGGAAGGAGAGCACCGCCTCACCAGAGCGGCGCTGCTGGAAGACGCCGAAGCCCTGAGTGC
This sequence comes from Novosphingobium sp., assembly GCA_020446575.1. Taxonomy (GTDB): domain Bacteria; phylum Pseudomonadota; class Alphaproteobacteria; order Sphingomonadales; family Sphingomonadaceae; genus Novosphingobium. The sequence goes on from JAGREL010000111.1 coordinate 34,365, forward strand.
CACTCTTCGCGACCGGGGCCTGCGCGAAGGCGATGTCGTCGCCTTCCAGATGCCGAACTGGCGGGAAGCGGCCGTCATCAACCTTGCCGCAGCGATGTCCGGCCTGATCGTCAACCCGATCGTTCCGATTTACCGCGACCATGAAGTCTCCCTGATGCTTGGCGATTGCGGCGCTCGGGCATTTTTCGTTGCTTCGAGCTTCCGCAACTATGATTTCGCGGCAATGGCTGCGCGCATTCGCGGCAACCTTCCCGGCCTCGAGCACATCTTCACCGTGCGCGGCTCCGGCCCCGACGACTACGCAACGCTGGTCGCGCAGGGACGCGGCGCGCCTTTCGTCCGGCCCAATGTCGATCCGCTGTCGGTGAAGATGGTCCTGTATACGTCGGGGACCACGGGCAAGCCCAAGGGCGTGCTGCACAGCCACGTCACGCTGTCCTTCATTCTCGCCAGGAGCTGCCGGCACTGGCAATTGCAGCCGGGCGAGCCGACCCTGATGCCCTCCCCCGTCACGCACATTTCCGGTTACGCAAACGGGCTGGAAGCACCGTTCGTTTGCGGCTCGCAAACGGTGCTGATGGAAAGCTGGAACGCGCAGGAGGCGCTCTCGCTGATAGACCGGCACCAACTGGTGGGGACCGTGGCGGCAACACCGTTCCTGGTCGAACTGGCAGCCGCGGCGCGAGCGAGCGGCAACCGGCTCCCTTCCTTCCGCTTCTTCGCCTGCGGTGGCGCCGCGGTTCCCAACGACCTGATCCCGGCGGCAAATTCCGCCTTCGAGAACTGCCGTGCTTTCCGCGTTTTTGGCTCCTCGGAAGTACCGCTTGTCACCTACGGCTGGCCGCGCGCGGAGGACGAACGGCTCGCGGCCACAACCGACGGTGAAATCATCGACTATTCGGTGCGCATCGCCGACGTTGACGACAACGACTTGCCGGAAGGACAGGAAGGCGAAATCCTCGCGCGCGGTCCGGGAATGCTGATGGGCTATGCCGACGAAGCGCAGACGCGCGAAGCGATAACCGCAGACGGCTATTTCCGTACCGGAGACCTCGGCATCCGGACTCCCGAGGGAGCAATCACGATAACGGGCCGCAAGAAGGACCTGATCATCCGGGGCGGCGAGAACATCTCGGCCAAGGAAATCGAGGATGTGCTGCACACCCATCCCGCCGTGAGCGAAGCCAGCGTCGTCGCCATGCCGCACGAACGGCTGGGCGAAGGCGTTTGCGCCTATATCGTCGCTGCGGGAGACAATGCCCGGATCGACGAACTGATCGAACACGTTCAGTCGAGCGGCCTTGCCAAACAGAAGACGCCGGAGCGCTTCGAATTCGTCGATGAACTTCCCAAGACCGCCTCAGGCAAGGTGCGCAAGGACAAGCTGCGCGAGGATATAGCCAGCAAGCTGGGGCGCCGCTGATCAGCGCCAGTCGGCTCCGGCTGCATGGCGCCCCGCGCGCCTGCCGAAATAGCTGCCCGGTCCGAGGCTGAGACCGCTTGCATAGGATTTGCCGCTGCGTGGAATATGCGCGGCGCTCGCACCGACGACATACAGGCCCGGGATCGGGTTCGAATACAGGTCGAGCGCCTGCCCGTTCGCATCGGCCTTGATCCCGCCGAGCGTGATGAAAAGATATGTCGAGCTATCGAAGCTGATGTCGAATGCGGCGTAGGGCGCCTTGTCCAACGGCTTCAGCCATTCAGCCTGCTTGTGAAATCGCCTGTCCTCGCCCTCGGCGGCATCGCGATTGTATGCGGCCATCGTGTCGACAAGCGATCCCGGGGGCAGCTCAAGCCCGGCCTCCATTTCCCCGATTGTCTCCCAGCCGTCGATGAGGCTGTGATTGGCGGTCGGTATTTCGGGGTAGGCGAAAACCTCGCTGTCGACGATCAGGTAAGCCTTTTGGCCTGGCTGCTCCATGACGAAGTTGCCCAGCCGGCCATGATAGACGTCTTCGGCAACGAAGCGCTGGCCAAGACGGTTGACGACGATACCCTTGATAAGTTGGGCGGGTGGGTAGATCGAGGCCGTTGGAATGATCCCGTCCATCGCCACCGCGTCCGCACCGGCCGACCTGCCCAGCAACACCCCTGCCCCGTCATTGCTCGGGATCGCGAGGGGCTCGGAGGTTTCGCTCAGAAGTGGAAGGTATTGTTCGAGCAACGGCTTGGACAAATTGTGGCTGCCGCAGGCAATGATCACACCCCGACGGGCACGGACATGGATCATCTCGCGCCCCTGCTTCACGCGAACGCCAACGACCTTGCGATCGCCATCCTGGACAAGGCCGACGACTGCGCTGTCGTAGATCGCCGGTATGTCTTCATCGACGCAGCGTTGCAGCAGCGGCTTCATCGCGTCGATGCCGGCATTCTCGCCGGAGCCGGCCACCTTGTGTCCCCGGGGCGCGGGCCGGGCGATTTCGTTGTAGGGCCAGACCTTCTCGTTACCGGTCCACATCAGGCATTCGCTCGTCAGCAGGAAGACTGCCTTGCCCGGAAAATAGCTGCGCTCGAACGGCACGCCCTGCGCCTCCAGCCATTCGAAGTGCGAGAGGCTGTCCTCGCAGAATTCGCGAGCGCCATTCGGATCGAGCGGGTCGCAACTTGCCTGAAGGAACCGGGCCATCTGGTCGGCATCGTCATCGTATCCCGCCGCCCTTTGCACCTCGGTGCCCCCGCCAAGATAGAATATGCCCGACGAGAGAGCGCTTGCACCGCCACCCCCCGAAGCGCGCTCTACAATCAGCACTTCCGCCCCGGCACGATGCGCCTCGAGTGCGGCGCAAGTACCGGCTATGCCCTGACCGGCTATGACAACGTCAGCTTCCCGGTCCCAATCTGCCACGTCAGCGGGATCAATCGGCTCGGGTATTTCCATGAAGGTCAGACTCCTGCCGCCTTTGCGACGCTCGCATTGATCTGGTCCTGGCTGGGGTTGCCGCGCAGGGTGAGCCCGCCGTTCACCTGAAGGGTCTCGCCCGTCATGAAGCACTCGTCGCTGGCAACGAAGACGGCGGCGGCGGCAATGTCTTCCGATGTGCCGTACCGGCCCAGTGGGTAACCGGGCAGGAAGGCATCGAACAGCCCGGCCACCTGCTTGGCATCCGCTGTCATCGGCGTATCGGTCAGCCCCGGAGCGATCGAATTCGCGCGAATGCCCTCGTGGCCGAATTCGTTGGCGACACAGCGCAGGACGTGATCCGCACCGGCCTTGGTGCCCATGTAGGCGGCGTGGTTGTTCAGCATGATCGTCGCGGTCGCGGAGCTGATCTGGATGATCGAGCCGCCTCGCCCGCCGAAACTGCGAGCCATTTTGCGGATCATCGCCTGATAGAAATGGAACGGGCCGATGTATTGCAGCGCGGTCATCTCGACGAGATCGTCATGGGTCGTGTCCAGGAAAGGCTTGAGCAGGCCCCAGCCGGTCGCATTGACCGCAATGTCGATGCCGCCGAGGCTTCCCTGGGCATTGTCCGCCAGCGCATCTATGCTGGCCTCGTCGGTCATGTCGCAGCAGGCCCAGTGGCATTTTTGTTCGGCCGCGAATTCCCGAAGCGTGTCTTCCTTGCGTCCGGATACGAGTACTTGCGCACCCTCTTCGAGAAAGCGCCTCGCCATCACTTGCCCCATGTTCCCGCGGCTGCCGGCACCGACAATGACAGCTGTCTTGCCTTCGAGACGTCCCATGTCGATCCTTTCGAATTCTCCCGGCCAGACCGTAGCATCTGCGGCCAATCGCCGTTCCTAACCAAAATGGGAGTGGCCTTCGGCAGTGCGAGCCGCGAGAACGGCGCGAAATTGGATTCCGGGCGAGGAGTGATAAGCATGGATCTCGGGCTGAAGGGAAAGAAGGTCATCCTCACCGGCGGCAGCCGCGGCATCGGCCGCGAGGCGCTGGAAATATTTGCCGAGGAAGGCTGCGACGTCGCGTTCTTCTCCCGCAATCCCGCACAAGTCGAGGAAACCGTGAAATCGCTATCGCGGCACGGCGGAAAGGTTTTCGGCGAGGCGCTCGATATCGGCGACCTCGATGCCTACAAGGCGTGGCTTGAAAAGGCTGCAGGCGAACTGGGCGGCTGCGACATCTTCGTGCCCGGTGCCAGCGCCTCCGGCCAGGGAGCCACGGGCGACTGGGACGCCTGCTACAACACTGACATCAAGGGAACCGTGATGGGCTGCGAAACGCTGGAGCCCTGGCTGGAAAAGTCCGGCAGCGGAGCGATCGTGATCATGGCAAGCACGGCGGGTACCGAAACCTTCATCGTGCCGCAGGCCTTCAACGCGCTGAAGGCGGCGCTCATGACCTATTCCGGCCAACTCGCGCAGATGGTCGGGCCCAAGGGTATCCGGGTCAACTGCGTGTCGCCCGGCCCGATCTATTTCGCCGGCGGCAATTGGGAAGCCATCAAAGGCGCTGCTCCGGAACTTTACGACGCGACCGAGGCCGCCTTCGCGCTCGGTCGTTGGGGCGGCCCTGAAGAAGTCGCCAGGACCATCGTTTTCCTCTCCAGCCCCGCATCGTCCTACACGACCGGCACCAACGTCATCATCGACGGCGGATATACCAAGCGCGTCCAGTTCTGATCCTCTCTTCCGAGGTAACATGCCGCGCACTCCATTCCGGCATGCAACTGATTGCCCGGCCCGTTCATGCGACGGACCGGGCATTTTCCTTCTCAGGCAATCTTCAGGATTAGCTTCCCGGTGTTGGCACCGGAGAACAGGCGCATGAAGGCCGCGTAAGCGTTTTCGAGACCCTCCTGGACATCTTCGTCCACTCGCAGCCTGCCGTCCGCCATCCACTCGGCCATCTGTGCACCGCCTTCAGCAAAGCGATCCATGAACCTGGATACCAGATAGCCGTGAACCGTGGCCTCTTTCGCAAGCACCTGCCAAAGATTGCGGATACCGATTTTCTCCGGCGAATTGTACTCGCTGATCAGACCGCACAGGACGATCCGCGCGCCATGCGCAAGGTTGAGCAATTCCGCATCCATCACATCGCCGCCGACATTCTCGAAGACAATGTCCGCCCCGCCAGGAGCGGCCGCCGCGATCTCTGCCGCCAGCTCGCCGACCGATTTGCCCTTGTAGTCTATCGCCACGTCGTACCCGTAATCTTCGGTCAGGCGCCGGCACTTTGCCGGACCGCCCGCGATCCCGACCGTGCGGCAACCGACGATCTTGCCGATCTGGCCGACGGCGGAGCCCACGGCCCCGGCCGCGCCGGACACGAGCAGAGTCTCTCCTTGCTGCGCCTTCGCAACCTCGAGCAGTCCGAAATAGGCCGTCAGTCCCACTGCGCCCATTGCCGAGAGAAACCTCGACGGCGAAGCCACACCCGACACATCGATCAACATGGCAAAGCCGCCGGGTACGGCCTGCGAATAGTCTTCCAGCGCATTCATTCCGAGTACCCACTGACCCGGCGGGAAATCGGGATTGTCCGAGGCATGGATGACGCCCACCGTTGTCGCGCGCACCGGGTCTCCGAGTTCGATCGGTGGCACATAGCTCGGAGCATCGTCCATCCAGCCACGCTGGGCGGGATCGAGCGAGCAGAAGTGATTGCGAACGACGAAGCCGCCCGCAGGCGGATCGGGGACTTCCTCTTCAACAAGCCGGAAGTCTTCCGGCACCGGTTCCCCATTCGGCCGGCGTATGAGCAGGAAACGACGATTTGCGGACATCCCGCTTCTCCCAATTCCATCCATTGCGATCAGGATTGCTGTCGGCTGTGAAGCTACAGCGCACCTGTGACATTGTTCAGTTCGGGCTGGAACTGCCCGGATGCGCACTGAATTGGCGTCAGATGGCCTTTTCGCTGCACGGTAGTCAGGCACCGCC
>JAGREL010000112.1 GCA_020446575.1 Novosphingobium sp.
CCGGAACAACTGGCTGCGGCTCGGCATTCCTCAGGAAGACATCGATTCGGTGAGCGACCGGCTGATCGACGAATTGTTCGCATGGGGCGGCATGGACAAGATCGTCGAGCGGGTGAAAGCCCATCACGATGCCGGTGCCGACCACGTCTGCCTGCAGGTGATACGCGGGGCGCAGGGCGGGGACATCGCCGGCCTGCGCGCGGCCTGCCGCGAACTGGCAGGGGCGCTGCTCTAGGCAACCCGGCGATCCGCGCTGTCCTACAAGGGCTGGTCCATGGCATGGGCCGGCCCTTCGTGTGCCTATCTGGTTCACGAAGGTCTCTCTTTAGGACCAGGATGGCGTTATCATGGAACAGATCATCGACAGGAAGCCGGTCTTCGATGCCGTGCGCATCATGCTCGGCAGGGGATTCACGCAAGCCGAAGTGGGTATGCTCGATCGGGCGCTCGACCGGGCATTGGCGCAAGAGGCGCTGCCGCCCGGCGCGCCGTCGCACCGGCTGGGGCAGCTTTCGGAGCGCTTCGAAAGCGGCGGGCGCGGGCCCGGCGCGGTTTCGAGCGGGCGGAGCGATCCGGGCGGCGTATCCTACGGTATCTATCAGCTTTCCAGCCGGGCCGGGACGGCTGCCGCCTTCGTCGCTGCCGAGGGCGCACGCTGGCGGGAAGAGTTTTCGGGTGCCGCGCCCGGCAGCGAGGCTTTCAGTTCCGTCTGGAAAGCGATCGCGGCGCGAGAGCCGGATGCCTTCGCCGAAGCCCAGCATGGCTTCATCGAGCGCACCCATTACCGGCCGGCGGTCGCGGCGGTGTTCGAGCGGACCGGTCTCGACCTCGACAGCCGCCATCCGGCAGTGAGGGATGCGACGTGGTCGGTTGCCGTCCAGCACGGCGGAGCGGCGAAGATCCTTGCCGCAGCCATAGGCCGCGCGGACACCGCCACGCCGCGCGAGGACGCGGGTTATGACCGCTGTCTGGTCGAGGCGATCTATTGCGAACGGGGAGCCTATGTGCTGCGGCTGGCGGAACGCAGTCGCGACGCGACGCGGCGTACGCTCGAAGCCGTCGTCCGCAGCCGTTATCCCGCCGAGCTTGCAGCGGCGCTGGCGATGTTCGAAAGTGGCGGCGACCAGGAATGAAAGGACTCTCGATGCGGCGATTGATTGTGCTGGCCAGTGCGGTGTGCATGGCCATGGCCGGCCCGGTAGCGGCGCGCACGCCCGAGCAGGTGGCCGAGGCGGCCTTGCAGGCGGCTCCCGTATGGGACGGGCACAATGATACGCCCATCCAGCTGCGCGGGCGCTTCGGCAATGTCATTGCCGGCTTCGATTTCAGCGACACGACCGACACCGGCAACGCGGAAGCCGAAGGGACGTGGATGGGCCGCGCGATGCACACCGATCTGACACGGTTGCGCAAGGGCCACGTCGGTGCGCAGTTCTGGTCGGTCTATGTCACCGCCGAGCTGCCCGAGCCCGAGGCAGTGCAGGCGACGATCGAACAGATCGACGTCACCAGGCGGCTGGTCGCCCGCTATCCCGGCGACATGGCGCTGGCGCTGACGGCGGACGATGTCGCCAAGGCCATGCGCAAGGGCAGGATCGCTTCGCTGATGGGCATGGAAGGCGGCCATTCGATCGGATCGAGCCTCGGCGTGCTGCGGCAGATGTATGCGCTGGGCGCGCGCTACATGACGCTCACCCATTCGAAGAACACCCCCTGGGGCGACAGCGCGACCGACAAGCCCGAGCACGGCGGGCTCACCGATTTCGGCAGGCAGGTGGTGCGCGAGATGAACCGCATCGGCATGCTCGTCGATCTCAGCCATGTCAGCGAGGCGACGATGAACGATGCGCTCGATGTCGCGCAGGCGCCGGTGATCTTCAGCCATTCCGGTGCGCGGGCGGTGGATGGTCATCCCCGCAACGTGCCTGATGCAGTGCTCCGGCGGGTGGCCGAAAACGGCGGGATTGTGATGGTGGTCGGTTACCCCAGCTTCGTCAGTGAGGAACGGCGGCAGTGGGGCGCGGCGGTCGATGCCGAAACCGCGCGCGCCGGGGCGCTGTTCCCCGGCGATCCGGACGCGGCGAAGCGGCACGTCGAGGACTGGAAACTGGCCAATCCGGAACCGCATGCCACGGTCGCGCAGATGGCCGATCACATCGACCACATCCGCCAGGTCGCCGGCATCGACCATATCGGCATCGGCGGCGACTATGACGGCATGGCCACCGGACCCGACGGGATGGAGGACGTTTCGGGCTACCCCGCACTCTTCGCCGAACTGGCCCGCCGCGGCTATTCGCAGGCCGATCTGGAAAAGATCGCGAGCCGCAACATGATGCGTGTCCTGCGCGCCGCCGAGGCCTACGCCCGCGCCCATGCCGGCGATCCGCCGATCGAAACCCCGGTCAGGAGCGCGGAGGACTCTTGAACCTGCGGCCAAGGCGCTTCAGGGAAGGCAGAGACGAGTCGCGGCAAGCACACTTGCCGGGCAGGGAGAAGAGGGGGCCGTAAAGGCAAGAAACAATGGGGAAATTCGATCATCTGGCCGGCAAGGAACTGGAAACCGGCACTTACAGCTGGGACTCCGACAGGGCGCTGCTTTACGCGGTCGGTGTCGGCGCCGGCCTGACAAATCCGCTCGAGGAGTTGCAGTTCACTACGGAGAACACGCAGGGCGTCGAGCAGCAGGTCATCCCCAGCTTCATGTCGCACATGGCGGTCGGCGGCGGCTGGATCCGGGAGCTGGGCTTTCCGGCCCGTGAGTGGGACGGCTATCCGATCGGGCTGCTCCATGGCGAGCAGGGCGTGTCGCTTGCCCGGCCGATCCCGCCGAGCGGAACGGTCAACCTGTCGCAAGTGCTCGTCGGCGTTTTCGACAAGGGGTCGGGCGCCCTGTGCCTTTCCGAAACGCGCGCGACGCTGGCCGATACCGGCGAATATCTGGGAGCTTCGCGCACCGGGCTGTTCGTGCGCGGGCAGGGGGGCTTCGGCGGTCCGCGGGGCCCCGAGGACGAACAGCCCTGGGTTCAGCCCGAGCGCGCGCCGGACAAGACCGTGTCGCTGCCCATTCCGCCGGGCCAGTCGCTGATCTTCCGGCTGCTGGGCGACCGCAACCCGCACGGCACCGATCCCGCGATCGCCAAGGCCGACGGGTTCGACCGGCCGATCTTCTTCGGCCTTGGCACTTACGGCTTTGCCTGCAGAGCGCTGCTCAAGGGTTTGTGCGACGGCGATGTTTCCCGTTTCGGGGGAATGTACGGCCGCTTCTCCAAGCCGGTTTGTCCGGGCGAAACGCTCGATACCCACATCTGGCTGACCGACGGCGGAGCGAATTTCGTCACCACCGTCGACGGCGACCGCGTGGTCATCGATCGCGGCACTTTCCGCTTCGCGGGGTGACAAGGTCGCCTGTTCCGGAAATGCGTAACCTCGGCGCGCCGCTCAATGCGCGTCGATGCGGCCGAGCATGCGGAAGAAGAAGGCCGTCGACCAGCCGATCAGGATCAGGCCGACAATGCTCTCGAAAGCGCCGATCAGGCGCCAGGGTTCGGCTATGAAGTCATCGTTGTAGCCCACCGTCGTATAGCTGATCGTCGAGAAATAGAGCGCGTCGTGAAGGTTGGGTGCCGCGCCCACGGCCAGATACAGGAAGGCATAGGCCCAGATCTCGATCCCGTGGACGGCGAACAGCGCCAGCACCATTCCCAGCGTGAAGACCGCCCCGCGGAACGAAAGCGCGGTCATGCGGCGGATGCGCTCCTCGTTGGCTTCGGTGCGCAGGGCCCGGTTAAGACTGAACAGACCGAGGCCGTGGATGGCGACGGACAGCACCAGCATGATCGTGGAGGCCACGAATACGGTGAAGAGGTGGTATTCCATCAAGCGCCATCTTGCCCACTCAGGCCCAGCAACGCCAGTGTCATCGCATCGCGCCGGCCGTCGAAAAAGGCGTCCAGCGCCCGGCCGAAACGCGCGTCGCCGCCCGCCGCCTCGAACAGCGTCATCGAACTGGCGAATTTCAGCGTGTCGATGGAACCGAGTATGGTTTCGGCGTCGCGCTTGCCGGCCCACGCCAGCATGGCGTCGGTGCATTCGGCCAGCCGCGCGCCCAACACCGGGTGCGCGAGATACGCCCTGGCCTCGTCGAGATCGGCAATCGCATAAAGTCGCGCCGTCCCGCTACGGCCCAGCCCCGCGATCTGCGGGAATACGAACCACATCCAGTGGCTGTATTTGGTGCCGTCCTTCAGTTCGGCGACCGCCGCCTGGTAAATCGCGTCCTGCGCATCGATGAAACGCTGTAACCGAGCCATTCAGAGTTCTTCGCCTTCAAGGCCCGCAGGCAGCATTCCGTCAGCGCGTTTCGGCGGCTACGCCCTGATATCCGCTGCGGCCTTCCGGCTTGTCTGCGGAGACATAGGCTCCGATGATCCAGACTGCCGAAAGAAATGCGATCGCGAGAAGCAGGCTGATGGCAAGCACGTAACGGACGCCATGCCGTGTAATGCCGCCGCTCGCTTCGGTGGTGTTGACGTGAATCTCGTCGCCCTGACGTTCCATGAGCAGAGTTCTCCCATCTTCGCGAAGGCCCTTTCTTGGTGGTCCCGCGAAAACACGGAGAAAAGCGCGTGCGAGCTTGAGTCCGTGTCTCCGGGCAATCGCACTTCGCTGTGATAGGTCAATTTACCGCAATCCAGGGGCATTCACAATTCGAATTCCCCCGGTCGGTTTTCGGTCGCTCATTCCGCCGGTGTTGGCGGCGCCTGGTTGGTTATTCCGTCGCCCGGTTGGTCCTGCGGTGCGTTTATCGCACCGATTATCCAGATACCCGAGAGCAGGGCGATCACCAGCAGCGTACTGAATCCCAAGACGTAGCGAACGACGTGCGGGGTGCTGCCAGACCGTGCCTCGTCGGTGCTGACGTGTACCTCTTCGCCGTGGCGTTCCATGTCGAATCTCCTTTGTTTCCCGCCGTTAGGCAGGCTTTGGGGAGAAACGCATGGAACCCGTGGTCGGTTCCGCGCCGATTGAGGGTCAGTCCCGCAACAGTTCGTTGATGCCGGTCTTGGATCGCGTCTGCGCGTCCACCGTCTTGACGATCACCGCGCAATAGAGCGACGGACCGGCGGATCCGTCGGGCAGGGGCTTGCCCGGCAGCGAGCCCGGCACAACGACCGAATAGGGCGGCACCTGGCCCATGTGGATCTCGCCGGTCGCACGGTCCACGATCTTGGTCGAAGCGCCGATGAACACGCCCATCGACAGCACGGAGCCTTCGCCGACGATCACGCCTTCGGCCACTTCCGAACGCGCGCCGACGAAACAGTTGTCCTCGATCACCACGGGATTGGCCTGCAGCGGTTCGAGCACGCCGCCGATTCCGGCGCCGCCCGAAATATGCACGTTCTTGCCGATCTGGGCGCAGCTGCCCACGGTGGTCCAGGTGTCAACCATGGTGCCTTCGTCGACATAGGCGCCCAGGTTCACGAAAGACGGCATCAGCA
>JAGREL010000113.1 GCA_020446575.1 Novosphingobium sp.
GCCTTCGCGCAGGAATTCGGGATTCGATGCGACCGCGAAATGCACCCCGGTTCCCGATTCGCGCAGGATTCGCTCCACTTCGTCGCCGGTTCCAACAGGCACTGTCGACTTGGTCACGATCACTGCCGGGTGGTCGAGGTGCTTGCCGATTTCCGCAGCGGCAGCATGGACGAAGGACAGGTCGGCATGACCGTCGCCGCGCCGGGAAGGAGTGCCCACGGCGATGAAGATCGCGCTGGCTCCGCTGATCGCTTCGGCAAGCTCGGTGGTGAAGGAGAGCCGGTTGGCTTTCACATTGCGCTGGACCAGCTCTTCGAGTCCCGGCTCGTAAATCGGCATTTCGCCGCCATTCAGCCGCTCGATCTTTGAGGGATCCTTGTCGATGCAGACCACTTCGTGGCCGAAATCAGCAAAACAGGCTCCCGAAACCAGGCCGACGTAGCCCGCCCCCACCATCGCGATCTTCATCGGCTACTCCAGTTCAGGCCGGTCTTGTGGCGACGGAAATCACGCCTTTGTGATCGTTGGTTTCGATCAGCCAGCGTTCCGTGCCCTCGAGTCCGAGCGCGGTTAGCCGTCCGGACATGAAAGCGCCAGTGTCGATGCCGATTCGGTTGCTTCGGAAATCGGGTTTTTCGGAGATGGAATGGCCATGGACAACGATATAGCCATGATCGCCCCCATGGCTCAGAAACGGCTCGCGAATCCAGCGCAGATCGCTGGTCCGCTGCTCATCCAGGGGAGCGCCCGGCTTGATGCCCGCATGCACGAACAGGTAGTCACCGATCACTACCAGGTTCTCGAAGCTGCGGATGAACTCCAGTTCGGTTTCCGGCACCGCCTCGCGCATGAGTTGCTGTGCGGCTTCGAGATCGGCGTTCAGCAAGGCGCGGCGGTCCACTGGATAGGACAGGACGGTCTCGTAGCCTCCGAAGCGCAGGAAATGACGAAGCGATTCGGATTTGGCGAAGCTTTGAAGGAACATTTCCTCATGATTGCCGGCGAGGATGCGGACATTGCGCCGCTCCTGCCAGTCGCGCGCCCAGTGCAGAACCGCCGCGCTGTCAGGTCCGCGGTCGATGAGGTCGCCGAGCAGTACGATCTTGGTTTTTGCAGGGCCTCGGCTCCGGTCGTCTTCCTCGATGGCCTCGGCAATGGCGGTGATCAGGTCGAGTCGGCCGTGGATGTCGCCGATCGCATAGACTCTCTCGCCAGCCGGTATCGCCGGGATGTGCTGCGCCCGTCTTGTCCGGAAAAGCTGGCGGATCGTATCGATCATGGCAGTGATTTCTTGCGCGATATAGGTACGCCCCAATGGCCGCACAAGTCGCGCGCCGGATCATCCAACCGTTGCTAAAAGTCCACACTTTTCAGAACAGTGTATCCCAACGGTCAAATTGTTCTTGTGCGACGCAGCAAATGTGTGCAGCTTTTATGGGCAATTACTAATTGCGCCCGCGAAACGAGGCGCAAAGTGGCTGCGCAGGTGGGACGAGGCATAACTTTTTTAGGGGTTTAACCATGCTTACGTCCATCCGCGGCCTTGTGGCCGCGTCTCTTCTTGCCGGTAGCGGACTGGCCGCAACTCCCGCTCTTGCCGATGATATGGATCCGCCGAGCGATTTCTCGATCTCCGGCAACGCTGCTCTGGTCACCGAATACCGGTTCCGCGGCGTCGATCTGTCCGGTGGCGATATCGCGATTCAGGGCGGTATCGATATCGGCCATTCGAGCGGTTTCTACGTCGGCACCTGGGGTTCCTCGCTCGATGAGGACACCGTGGGCTATGGCCATACCGAGCTTGACCTTTACGGCGGCTGGTCGGGTGACATCGCCGATGGCGTTTCGGCCGATCTCGGCGTGATCTATTACGCCTATCCGAATGCCGGCGCCGGCGATTTCGATTACATCGAATTCTACGGATCGCTCGGTTTCTCCTTCGGTCCGGCTGACGCGACCGTTGGCGTTGCCTATGCGCCTGACCAGGATTCGCTGGGCGATACCGACAACATCTATATCTACGCCGATCTCGGCGCGGGTATTCCGAACACGCCGGTGAGCCTTTCCGCTCACCTCGGCTACACCGATGGCTTCCTGACGTTCACCAACGACAGCAAGGCTTTCGACTGGTCGATCGGTGCCGATTTTGCCGTCAATGACAATCTGTCGGTTGGCATTGCCTATGTCGGCGCGGAAGGTGACATTCCTGCCGGCGCTTATGACTTTGTCGACGATGCCGTCGTCGGCACGCTTTCGATCTCGTTCTGATCTGACAGAACAGCGACAAGCAGGGCCTGCCCGGTGCGCCGGGCAGGCCTTTTCGCATCTGTCGTCCGGACGGCCTCAGCGCAAATAGAAGTCGATCGTCGTGACGACGCGGACCTTCTTGTAAGGCGTGTCGGATACGCCCCAGCCGCCGCCAGAATCGCCGTCGCGCGCATCGATCGAGAAATATCCCTGCGTTGCGTTCTTGATCGTGCCGACACTCGTTCCGCTGTCCTTGGCGAACTGTTCGGCCGAAGCACGCGCATCCTTGGTCGCTTCCGCCACCATTTCCGGCTTGATGCCGTTGAGCCCCGTGAAGGTGAAGGCCATGCCCGAGCCTTCCTCGAGCACGACGCCGCGCCGGACGAGTTCGAACTGCCGTTTGACCGCGTCCTGCGCGCGCTTGATATCGGTGCTGCGCAGGGTCATGCGCTGGCGCACGGTGAATTTCGTGACGCCGTCATCCGTGTATTGCGACACGTTTACGCCTGTCGGCTGGAGGGCGTCCGCGGGAAAACCAAGCTCACGGAAGAAACCGCGGATGGCCTGGGAATCCTTGTCGACACTGCCCTGCGCGGAGGCGAGATCCGTTGCGGTTGCCGAATAGGCGATGGTCCAGGTGGCAAGGTCTGCCATGACCTCGCGCTCGGCAAGCCCGCGCACAGTGACTGAGCGGTCCGCTTGGCGCGCACGGGTCAGGCCGTCACCGAGCAGGTAGCCGCCCAGGATGACGCCGATGGAAAGAACTCCCGCACTGGCAAGCCAGCGCCGATTGACGGAATCGGAGAAGAAGGAGGTAGCGGGCATATGCTCTTCTTGGGTAATGTCGGCCATCGCTCGGTCTCCCGGTTGCTGCTCGGCTTATGCTGCCGCAATGCTTTCTGGGCGATGAACCGTGCTTTATGAGCGATGAAATGTTTTCGAGAGGCTTCGAGTGACGAAATATCTACATTCCATGATTCGCGTGACCGATCCCGATGCGACGATCCGGTTCTTCGAGCTGATCGGCCTGAAGGAAGTGCGCCGCTATTCGAACGAACAGGGAAGGTTCACTCTCATATTCCTCGCCGCGCCAGGGCAGGAAGGCCTCGCGGAAGTGGAACTGACCCACAACTGGGATCCGGAAGATTATGACGGCGGACGCAATTTCGGCCACCTCGCCTACCAGGTCGAAGACATCTATGAGACCTGCCAGCGGCTGATGGACGCGGGGGTGACAATCAATCGCCCGCCGCGCGACGGCCGCATGGCGTTCATCAAGAGTCCGGACGGAATATCGGTGGAACTGCTGCAGGACGGCGGACTGCCGCCGCAGGAACCCTGGGCAAGCATGCCCAATACCGGCAACTGGTAGACGCGCTGCCCGCAGCAGTTCGACGTTCGGCCTGAATTCGCGTCGGTTCGGCTCGCAATCCAGATCGTTTCCTGACAAAGGAGCCTGCATGACTGCAGCACTCATCGTCGTTTTCGTGTTGGCCTACACGGCCATAGCCCTTGAGGAGCCCCTCAGGATCAACAAGTCGGGCGCCGCGCTGATCGGCGCCGGACTGCTCTGGACGATCTATGCGCTGTCAATGGGCCGTCCGGAGCTGGTGGACGAGGAACTGGCTCACTCGCTGATCGAAACGGCGCAGATCGTGTTCTTCCTCATCGGGGCGATGACGGTGGTCGAAGTCGTCGACTCTCATGACGGTTTCGAAGTGATCACTTCTCGCATCAAGGCGAAAAGCCTGGGGGCGTTCGTCTGGATCATAGGCACTGTGACCTTTTTCCTGAGCGCCATGCTCGACAATCTGACCACCACGATTGTCATGGTCTCATTGTGCAGGAAACTGCTCTCGGAGCGCCGCGACCGGCTACTCATGGCGGGCGTGATCGTCATATCGGCCAACGCGGGCGGCGCGTGGTCGCCGATCGGCGACGTTACCACGACGATGCTGTGGATCGGCGGGCAAGTGACGACGATACCTATCATCACGGGGGTCATCATACCCTCGCTCGTCAACATGATCGTGCCGCTCTCCATCGTCAGCTACGGACTTCGCGGAAGAGCCTTCGCGGCTGCCGCTGCGACCGGCAATCCAACCGGTCGTGTAACCACCCTGTTCGAACGCAACCTGATGTTCTGTATGGGGCTCGCCGCCCTTGTCTCGGTCCCGATCTTCAAGGCGGTTACGCATCTGCCGCCATTCATGGGAATCCTGCTGGGTCTGGGCATCCTGTGGGCGGTGGGTGACCTCGTCCATCGCAACAAGCCGTATGAAGAGCGCGAGCATGTGACGATCGCCAACGCGCTCACGCGTATCGACATGAGCGCGATCGTCTTCTTCATCGGCATCCTGCTGGCAGTCGCGACGCTCTCGCACGCCGGTATTCTCGCCGCGCTTGCCGAATGGCTCGACGACACCGTCGGCCGGCTCGATGTCATTGTCATGTCGATCGGGCTTGTCAGCGCCATTGTCGACAATGTGCCGATGGTCGCCGCGGCAATGGGCATGTACAGCATGGATGCCCATCCGCCCGACAGCTTCCTGTGGGAGTTCATGGCCTATTGTGCCGGTACTGGTGGCTCGATTCTCATCATCGGGTCGGCGGCGGGTGTTGCGGCCATGGGTATCGAGAAGATCGACTTCATCTGGTACATGAAGCGCTTCAGCCTGCTGGCGCTGTCAGGATATGTTGCGGGAGCCCTGGTCTATATCGCCCAGTATTCGCTGCTGCATTAGACCTTCACGATATTGTCCGGACGCAAAAGCATTGCATGCGGCCCACAAAAAGAATAATCTCTATATTTGAAGGGATTGCATCGGGGGTGCCCGGGTCGTGTCCGTTGGGACAATGGTTGAGCTCTCGCAGCTGCTCGACGTTTTACAGCGCGCCGAGCATGAGTTGCTGCTGTTCGCGGCGTTCTGGTTCGTGGTCGGCGCGATCGACGAACTGGCGGTGGACTGCGGCTGGCTCTGGCTGCGCCTGACCGGACGGGCAAGCGAAGCCCGCTTGCCAAAGGGCTACGAGCATCGCCCGCTGGACGGCCGTGTGGCTGTTCTCGTTCCGGCTTGGCACGAGGCCGATGTCATCGCCGAAATGATCTCGCATACGCTGAAGGCCTGGCCGCAGCAGCGGCTGGCGCTGTATGTCGGCTGTTATTGCAATGATCCCGAGACGCTCGCAGCGGCCATGGCCGGAGCGGGCGACGACCCCAGAGTGCGGCTGGTCGTGCACGACCGCAAAGGCCCCACGACCAAGGCCGATTGCCTGAACCGGCTCTATCGCGCGCTGATCGACGATGAACGGCGAAGGGGCATTTCCTATACGAGCGTGGTGCTGCACGATTCAGAGGACATGGTCCACCCGGCGGCCCTGCCGGTAATCGACAGGGTTCTGGCGGAAGTCGATTTCGTGCAATTGCCGGTCCGGCCGGAGCCGCAATCGGGGTCGCGCTGGATCGCCGGCCACTATTCCGATGAATTCACCGAGGCTCACGCGAAATCGCTTGTCGTGCGTGACGTGCTTGGAGCGGCGATACCGGCTGCCGGCGTCGGCTGTGGCTTTGCCCGGGCAGCGCTCGACACGCTCGCTTCGGCCCGTTCCGCCAATGGCGAGGACGGCCCGTTTTCTTCCGAATGCCTAACCGAGGATTACGAACTCGGTCTGCTGGTGTCGCGGGGCGGTGCCACGGGGCGTTTCGTGAGAGTCCGTGACAGCGCGGGCGAACTTGTCGCGACGCGCGCGTTTTTTCCGGCCACGCTTGATGAAGCGGTGCGGCAGAAGGCCCGCTGGATTCACGGTATTTCCCTGCAGGGCTGGGACCGGCTGGGCTGGGCCGGGCGTCCGGTGGATATCTGGATGGCGTTGCGCGACCGGCGAGGCCCGCTTATCGCGGTGGTTCTTGCTGTCGCCTACTCCCTATTGGTCGTCGAAGCCATCATGGCGACGGCAAGGCTGACGGGATGGCGGGAAACCGTGGCCGTATCCCCCGTCCTGGGCGTCATGCTGGCAATTACTTTCGCCAGCTTCCTCTGGCGGGCTGCATGGCGCTTTGGTTTCACTGCCTACGAATACGGCATTGTCGAGGGCTTGCATTCGATAGGTCGCATCCCGATTGCCAATATCATCGCCATCATGGCTGGCCGCCGGGCGCTCGTGGCTTACGTCCGCACCCTTCGCGGCGCTGATGTGAGCTGGGACAAGACGGCTCACCGTTCCCATCCGGCAAGCTTCGCGTCGAAGGCAGTCGCACGATGAGGTCTGACCGCGCCCTGAGAGGGCAGCCGCTGTTCGCGTTCTTCGCCATACTGGTATGCTGGGTGGCGATGCGGGCTGCTTTTTGGGACGCGGAGGCATTCACACCCGCCTCCCTGCCCGAGCTGGCAGTCCCGGAACAGTTCCTCGCTGACGGCATCAAGGATTTCGGCGAGGGCGGCTCCGTGATCGCCGACGGCGAAAATGGCGCGTTCGCGGGATTCGAAACCTCCACTGCAAGTCACGCAACGCGATCGAGACATCCGTCCCCTGCATTGGCCAGATCCGCACCATGGTCCGGGTTGGCATTCGCGTCCACGCGTTCCCCGGCGCTTTCTCGATATTCGATGGCTCGGCCTCCTCTGCCCCGTATCGACATTCCGGTGCGCGTTGCCGCCGCGCACCAGTTGTTGCGGATGGCTGTGCTCGCGCGCTTGCCACTGCCCATGAGCCTTCTGGCGCCGGTGCCTGGAACCGGCACGGGGCCCTTCCACCCAATCGGCCGCGAATCCCGCCATGGCCGGCGCTGGTCGGCGGACAGCTGGCTGCTTCTGCGCCGGGGAGGCAATGCCTCCTTCGCGACCGCCAGCGCTCCTTCGACTTATGGTGCAAGCCAGCTGGGCGCAGTGCTGCGCTACCGGATCGCTCCAGCGAATGGCCGTCGCCCGGCCGCCTATCTCAGGACGACGGCCGCGCTTAACGGATCGAATGAGCGGGAAGTCGCGGTCGGCCTTTCGGCGAGGCCGCTGGCGCGGGTTCCGGTGATCGCATCGGCGGAGCTGCGCGCAACCGACCAGTCCGGTTCGACCCGGTTGCGCCCGGCTGCAATGTTGGTCACGGAACTCGCACCCTTTTCCATGCCGCTCGGCGCACGAGGGGAAGCCTATGGCCAGGCGGGCTATGTCGGCGGCAGGTTTTCCACTGCTTTCGTCGATGGCCAGTTGCGTGCCGATCGGGGCATTGCGCGTTTCGGCAAGGCGGAGCTGCGCGCCGGAGCGGGTGCCTGGGGCGGGGCACAGAAGGGTGCATCGCGACTTGATATCGGGCCCGCTGCGGTGATGGGCATGGGTCTTGGCCAGAACGGATCGGCGCGTCTGGCGGTCGACTGGCGTTTCCGTGTCGCCGGCCATGCCGCACCGTCATCGGGGCCTGCGCTCACGCTTTCCGCCGGTTTCTGACCGCGCCGCCTTTTCTCAGCCGTTTTGCTGGGCTAGGCCGCAACGGCAGAAATGGACGTCTATCTTCCGATCGCCAACCTGTCGGTCAATGGCCTGGTCATCGTCGGCCTGGGCGCTTTGACGGGTGTGCTTTCCGGCATGTTCGGTGTTGGTGGCGGTTTCCTCACGACGCCGCTGCTGATGTTCTACGGCGTGCCCCCCACTGTTGCGGCCGCATCGGCTGCGACCCAGGTGACGGGTGCAAGCGTTTCCGGCGTGTTCGCGCATTACCGGCGGGGAGGCGTCGATTTCCTGATGGGTTCGGTGATGGTCGCCGGTGGCGTCATCGGCACGAGCATCGGCGCGGTTCTCTTCCGGTTGCTCGAGCAGCTCGGGCAGATCGATACGGTCATCAACATCCTCTACGTCGTGCTGCTCGGCTCGATCGGAGCCGTGATGGCGCGCGAGAGCGTGCAGGCGATCAGGGCGGAACGCAGCGGGGTTCCGATCCCCGCACGCAAGCGCCGCCATCATCCGCTTGTCGCCAGCCTGCCGATGCGCTGGCGTTTCTACCGCTCGGGCCTTTATATATCCCCGTTGGCGCCGCTTTTGCTCGGCGTGATCACGGGCATTCTCACCATGCTGATGGGCATCGGCGGCGGCTTCGTGCTGGTTCCGGC
>JAGREL010000114.1 GCA_020446575.1 Novosphingobium sp.
CAGCTACGTCTTCTTCGTCAACAATATCGACTTCCTGAAGAAGTACCGCGTGTCGTTTGCGCCTGGCATTTCCGCCTATGTTCTGCCGCTCGATGAATCGACCGTCTGGAAGGAAACTCTGGAACTGGTCGGCATCGACAAGAACGACATCAAGAAGCTGAACGGATCCGAAAAGCTCGAATACGTCCTTGATGCCATTGCCGCCTTCAAAGCCGACTATCCGGAACTGAGCTATGAGGAAGGTGTCGCGAACATGGAGCCGGTGCGCAACCGCAACGAGAACCGCCCGGTCTAGGAATACAGGCCAGGGGGCGAAGACCTATTCCACCCCCTGGCCGCTGTCGATCTCGTCCTCTTCCTCCAGCGCAACACCGACCAGGCAGATTTCTCCGTCGTCGACGAGACATTCGAGCGCTGTCAGGCGTGCGCCGGCGCAGGGGCCGTCGACGCATTCGCCCGTGCCGAGGTCGAACAGCGCGCCATGCTTGCCGCACTGGATGCGGGTTCCCGAACTGTCGAGAAATTCGCCACGCTCCCAGTCGAGGTGGCTGTCCTGATGCGGGCAGCGGTTCTCATAGGCGCGAACGTTCTTGCCCCAGCGCAGGATGAAGATCGGCCAGGGCCTGACCTCGCCGCCCTCCTCGCGCCGGGCGAGCACAAAAGGAGAGGCACGGCGGTTGGGAATGTCGTCGACGGAGCAAATCGCGAAGATGTCCCCGCTCATACGCCGGACGCTTTCCCGGGCGGCGTCAGCGGCAGGAGCCCCATGCGGAAGCTTTCGGTCATGTGCCGCGCCCGCTTCATTGCCGGCTCCGCAAGTTCCGGCGGGAGCGTTTCGGCCACCGCCCTGGAAAAACAATCCATCCAGCGCTCGAAGTGGACTTCCTCGACCTTGAGCTGGGTGTGGTGAACGTAGGGCGTGCCGCGCTTGTAACGGTCCGTGCCGAGCAACGCATGCGACCAGAAGTCCTGGACAATGCCATAGTGCTCCTCGAAGTCGTCGATTTCCGCGCGGAACATCGGCCCGAGCACATCGTCGGCGAGCGCATGATCGTAGAACCGGCGCACCAGCGCCGCGATCAAGGCCTCGCTCTCATCGGCAGCCGGTGCACCGTCGGGCGGCGAACCCTGGCTGAGTGCGCAATCCTGGCCCTGGGCGGCAGCGTCGTTCATATCTGCGCCTCCATGGATCCGTTTCGGCCATTGGCGATCCGGGCGAGCAATGCCTCACCGTCCTCGCTGCCGAAGCAATCCTCGAAATCGTCGCATTCGGTGCACACCGGCGCGGCGCACAGGCGGAAACCCTCGGAGCTGCACATCATGCGGTAGAAGAACTTCTTCCATTTCATATCGGCGCTGTTGCGCCGGGCGAGGCGCGGGAAATGGCGTTCCATCAGCATGGAAAGCTCGCCGCGATTGGCCAGGCCCAGATCCTGCCAGAGGTGGTTGGGCCTCAGGCTGCGCCGCGCGATCATCCTCGAAAGCAGCAGCTCGAACACCGAGGCATGCGCCGAATTCATCCAAAGGATGTCACGCAGCGCCTGTTCCTGCTGGTCAACGCTGGGCGAAGCGGAACAATTGAGCACTGCGCCCGGAAAGAATAGCGCAGACAGCTCGTCAATTTCGCTCGGCCTGAGACCGATACGCTCGGCCAAAGAAACACCATCGCGTTCGGTCTCACCCGCCGCCAGGGCGACGATCGAGGCGGCGACGTGCAGGTCGAACAGATCGGCGCCCTTCGCGGTGCCGCGGTCGAACAGCTCTCGATAGAGATGTTCGGCCCGTGCCATGGTCAAGCCGCCTGTGCGTGCGTCTGGCAGTTGGTGGGGCAAACCCGGGCGCAGGCACCGCAACCGATGCAGGCATCGGCGTCGTCCATTGCCATCACCTGCTTTTCGATCTCGTCGTCGTCATCCTCGTCGAGTTCGACGATCTCACCGTCTTCGTTGACGCCTTTCAGCGTCATGACGCCGCGTCCGCAGACCTTGAAGCAGCGGCCGCAACCGATGCACACGTCCGGATCGATCGAGACAAGGTAGTCCGGCGTCCATTCGCGCCCGCCGCGGGTGAGCAGCGCGGTCATGCCGCTTCTTCCACCGCCTTGAGCTGCGCCTTCTTGTCGGCAAGCGTGGCGTAGGCGCTGCAGACGCGTTCTGCGGTGGCCATGACGTTCTCGAGGCCGACCGGCAGCTCCTCGGACAGGTCATGCAGGTCCATCTTGGCCTGCATGGCCCGGGCGGAGGCCTTCTTCACTTCGGCCTTGAGCGTTTCGACGTCCGACATGATTGCACTCCTCAATAGTCTGCGACGGCCGGGAATCGCTCGATCATCTCGATGGCCGAGCCGATCAGCTTTTCCGCCTCGGCATTGAGCTTCTCGATGGAATCGAAGCCGAAGCGATGGACATCGCGCAGCGACTTGTTGATGACGACCAGCCGCCCGGCGATGAGCACCATCCGGCCGAAACCTTCGTGGCTCATCTTCATCATCGGGCTGACCATGCGCTTGCAGCGGCGCTCGATTTCCAGGCACAGTGCGCCGTAGTACAGTTCAAGCCGCCACAGCGTATCGGGATCGGGGTCGCCGATGATCGGAATGGCGCGGCGCTTCTCCTTGTCGAGGATAAACGGCTCGAGCAGATCGGCATCGCTCTTGCGGTCCCACGACCCATGGGTGTCCTGTGCGCGGATCTGCTGCACCAGCGCGGCGGCGAAACCGTCGATTGCGGGGGTATCGAGAACGGCGTCACTCATCTCATGCTTCCTCTTCTTCGAAGTCCAGTTTCTTCTCGCCGCTCTTGGCGAGCACCTTGCGCAACCAGGGCGGAGGCGTGCCTTTCAGCACGTCCTGCAGTTTGGCGAGCATGCCCTCGATCGGTTCGGGCTCGGGCACTTTCATCGGGTGGATGTTCTGGGCAACGACGCGCGCCGCCCCGGAACCGCCGATCGCAGCAACCACGAGGATCGCTACGCCCTTGAGCGCTTCCAGCTTCGGCAGAAGCTTGTCCTCGTTGCCGTCCTCATTGAGTTCGCCGGAGAATTCGGCGACCCGGTCGAGCGACCAGCCCTCGGCGGTGAGATCGTAGATCGCGAGATTGCGCGCCCAGCCGAAATGGGCGTCGATCCGCTCCAGGTCCTGTGTGGCGAAAGCGACTTTCATGGGACAAGCTCCTCTTCAGAGGCGGGGGATTCGGTCGGTTTGGGCCAGGCATCGCGCCAATCGTCGGGCGCGGGCTCGTGATGCCGGTGCATCAGCATGTTGCCGATGGCGAAGATCAGGTCGCGCGTGCCGCGATAGCCGACGCTGACCTGATGGGCGGCGCCCAGCGTGTCGAACATCGGCAGGCCGATGCGGAACAGTGGAACATGCAGCCGCTCGGCGGCCTGGCGGCCGTGGCTGTGCGTGACAAGCAGGTCGGCATCGGCCGCACCCGCTTCGAGGTCTTCAAGATCGCCGATCGTCACTGTCCCGCAGGGCAGCCGTTCCAGCACCGGCGAATTCGTGGTGGTGATGGCGCTGGAAATCTCCGCGCCCATTTCGGCAAGCAGGCTCGTCAGCGCGAACAGCAGGTCCGGCTCGGCGCCGATCGCGATGCGCCGTCCGCCGATGTGGAAATGCCCGTCAAGCATCGCATCGACCAGCTGGCCGCGCTGGCGGCGGTATTTCTTCGGAACCGGTCTGCCCGAGATTTCGGAAAGGAACAGCATGAACTCGTCGCAGGGCGCGAGCCCTGTCAGCCGGTCGAACAGACGGAACGGCACGCCGGCCTTTTCCTCCAGTGCTTCGGCGGCAGGCCGCATCTGCTCGCCGACGGCGATGGTCCAGCCGGCCAGGCCCATAGCGCGCGCTTCCTCGCAGCCGGTGCCGCCCAGCGTGGTCGGCGTGAAATCGTCGGGGATATGGCCGTCGAGCGAACCGGACAGGTCGGGCAGGAACGTTGCCTCCAGCCCGAACGCCTCGAAGATGTCGCGCAGCTCGTCGATGTCTCCCGGCGTCAGGTGACAGCCCGGCAGGACGTTGATGCGGTGCGGATCGCGCACGGCGGGATTGGGCGCATTTACCAGTTCCTCGACCATCGCCATAACGGTCTTGCCCCAGCCGTCCTGGAACGCTCCGGTGAAGTCCGGCGTCGAGACCTGGACCAGCGCGACGTTGGCCAGTTCGGGATGGCGCTCGCGGATAAGCTTGACGAAGCCCTTGAGGTCATCACCTTTCACTTCGGTGACACCGGTCGAGCAGATGCCGATCAGTTCGGGATTGGTGCGCTTGACGATGTTGAGCACCGCCTGCTCGACATTCTCGAAACCGCCGAGAACGGTGGCGACTTCGGACATTGCCGTCGTCTGCAGGGGTATCGCCTCGCGGAAATGGCGCACGAACAGCACGAGCCCGAAGCTGGTGCAGCCCTGCGAACCGTGCAGCAACGGCATGGTGCCGCGCATGCCCATGAAGGCGAGCGCGCCGCCGATCGGCTGGCTCATCTTGAGCGGATTGACCGTGCAGGCCTTGGGATTCTTGACGAGCTGCGCCATTACGCGGCCTCCCTGCCCGCGTCGGGCGCCGGAACCGGCGGCGCGTTTTCCGCAACCGCGCGTTCCGTCCAGCTGACGGTTCGGGAATCGTCCCACGGCGCCGGACGGCGAACTTCCTGCCACATCGGGTTGGACAGCGTTCGGTCGATCTCCTTCACCATCTCGACCATGCCGTGATAGCCGGCGAAAGCGGCGTGGCGCTCCTGATTGATGTCCATCCACGGCATCGTCGCCTTGAGCGCGACGAACTGCGAACGCCCGCCCGAGAGCATGATATCGGCCTCGGCCTCCTTGAGCATGCGGTACATTTCGCGCGGGGTGAGGTCGTCGAACATGTGGGCGTCCTCGCCCATGATCTGCTTGATCTTTTCCTTGTCCTCTTTCGTCGACTTCTTGATCGAGGTGCCGACGATTTCCATGCCGGCTTCCTGCAGCGCGGCGACCACCGACCAGCTCTTCACCCCGCCGGTGATCAGCAGCACCTTCTTGCCGGCAAGGCGCTTCGTGTAGGGCTCGATCGCGGCCCAGGCCTGCGCCTCTTCGCGCGCGATGACGGCCTCGGTGCGGTCCATCAGCTCGGGATCGGCGCCGCGCTCGATCAGCAGGCGGGCGATCTCCCGCAGGCTGTCTGACATGTCGCCGATGCCGTAGAAGCTGCCTTCGAAGAAGGGGATCTCGTAGCGCTCCTCCATCTTGCGCGCGACATTGATCATCGCCTTGGAGCAGACCATCATCGCCGCTTTCGCGCGATGCGACCATGCGACTTCACGATAGCGCGCGTCACCCGAAATGCAGGAGAGGATGCGGATGCCGAGCTCGTCGAGCAGCGGCTTCACCTGCCACAGCTCGCCGGCGAGATTGTATTCGCCGATGATATTGATGTCGTAGGGTGTGGTGTATTCAGGTTCCTCGGTGCCGATGACATGACGCAGCATCGCCTCGCCCGCGAGCTTGTTGCCGAGGTTCTTCGGTCCCACGAAGCCCGGCGACTGGATGGGAATGCATGGCGTTCCGAACTTCTCGGCCGCCGCCTTGCATACGGCGTCGATATCGTCGCCGATCATCGCCGGCACGCAGGTCTGGTAAACGAACACCGCCGGCGGAGCATATTTCTCGACGATCTCGCGGATCGCCTTGAACAGATGCTTTTCCCCGCCGAAGACGATGTCGTTCTCGGTCATGTCGGTGGTGAAACCGGTCCGGTAAAGCAGCGACCCGGACGATTTGGCGCCACGGTTGTCCCAGCTGTTGCCCTCGCAGGCAATCGGACCGTGGACGAGATGGGCAACGTCGGTAATCGGCTGCAGCGCGATCTTGGCGCCGTCGAAGGCGCAGCCGCCGGCCGCGCCTCCCGGCTGGAGCTGCTTGGTGCAGCCCTTCTTGCGTTCCTTCTCCGACTTCGCCTGGTTCTTGCCGCAGCCGGGTTCGTTGAAGACATCCTGGATGGTCTGGTTCAGGCTAGGGGTTGTGGCCATCTCATCTTGTCCTTCAAACGAACCCGGCTTTGGCTTGGGGACTACAGCTCCCGGTCAGCGGATGATGTCGTAGCTGTAGTCGGTCTTGGCAGGCACATTGGTGGTGGCGTCGATGTGCTCGAAAATCCGGTCGAGGATCGTCACCAGCACGTTGAGCCCGCCCTGATAGCCCCAGAGCGGATAGCGGTGCTTGTGGTGCCTATCGAAGATCGGGAAACCGATGCGGATCAGCGGCACGCCGGTGTCGCGCTCGAGATACTTGCCGTAGGTGTTGCCGATGATGAAGTCCGGCTTCTCCGTGAACAGCAGCGAACGCATGTGCCACAGGTCCTTGCCCGGATAGGCCTGGCAGCCGGCGCCGAAGGGCGAGCTGTCGAACAGCTCCTGCATCTTCGCCGCCCAGGCCTTGCCGCCGTTGGTGGCGAGCACCACCACAGGCTCACCGCCCAGCTCCATGATGAACTGCGCGAGGCCGTAGCAGAGGTCCGGATCGCCGTAGATCGCGAACTTCTTGCCGTGGATATGGGCATTGGAATCGGCGATCGCGTCGACCAGCCGGCCGCGCTCCTTGGCGAGCTCTTCCGGAATCTCGACCCCGGCCAGCCGCGCCACCTCCATGATGAAGCGATCGGTCGCCTCAACGCCGACCGGGTGGTTGAAGGCCACCGTTTCCTGACCATGGTTGGCGATGAAGGGCAGCGTCTTCTCGGTGCAGAACTCCTGCATCGAAATGGTCGCCTTGGCGTGGATCGCGTCGGCCGTGTCCTCCAGCGTGGTGCCGCCGTCATACATGCGGAATTCGCCGTCAGTGGGCGTGTCCCACACATCGGACGGATCGCACAGCAAGGTGTATTCGATCTTCATCAGATCGAAGATCCGCTTCACTTCGCGCATGTTGCCGACAGTGTATCCGTCGAAACCGCTGATGAAGTTGATCTTCTCGTTGGGTTCGCGCTTGAGCGGCTCAACCGTCTTGGCCTTGCCGTCCCAGAAATATTCCAGGACGCCCTTCAGCGCATTGTCGTAGCCGGTGATGTGGCTGCCGACGAAGGCCGGGGTGTGGGCGAAGGGGATGTCGAAGTCCTGGGGGATCGACTCCTTTTCGCGCGCCGTCTTGATGAAGGCGTTGAGATCGTCGCCGATCACTTCCGCCATGCAGGTGGTCGAGACCGCGATCATCTTCGGCTTGTACATGTTGTAGGCGTTGGCAAGCCCGTCGACCATGTTGTTAAGGCCGCCGAAGACCGCCGCGTCCTCGGTCATCGAGGATGAGACGCAGGACGTCGGCTCCTTGAAGTGACGCGAGAAGTGCGAGCGGTAGTAGGCAACACAGCCCTGGCTGCCGTGCACGAAGGGAAGCGTGGATTCGAAGCCGACGGCTGCGAATACGGCGCCCAGCGGCTGGCAGGCCTTGGCCGGATTGACGGTCAGTGCCTCACGGCTGAAGTTGAGATCCTTGTACTCCTCGGTCTTGGCCCATTCGCGGACCCGCTCGACTTCCTCGACGGGATGCGGGTTCTCGAACTGGGCCTTCTTCTTGGCGAGCATGTCGGTGTATTCTTCACCGCGGAACAGCTCGAAATGGTCCTTAACCTGGTTTGCGTCCTGGGGCATGGGAGCCTCCTGTGAGCTAGAGTGGGGGCGGCCTATTCGGCGGCGATGGCCATGTAGTCCGGGTCCTGCTTCCAGGGCGTCGGAGACATCTTCCAGACCGGCGAATTGATCGCCATGTCCATGTCGCGAGCGAAGATCGCGAAGCCGTCGTAGCCGTGATAGGGGCCGGAATAGTCCCAGCTGTGCATCTGGCGGAACGGCACGCCCATCTTCTGGAAGACGTACTTTTCCTTGATGCCGGAACCGACGAGGTCGGGCTGGATCTTCTCGACGAACTTCTCGAACTCGTAGCCGGTGACGTCGTCGTAGATCAGCGTGCCGTCCTTGACGTAATGCTGGGCAGTGCGCTGGTAGTCGTCGTTGTGACCGAATTCATAGCCGGTGCCGACGACTTCCATGCCGAGGTCTTCATAGGCCCCGATCACGTGGCGCGGACGAAGGCCGCCGACGTAGAGCATCACCTTCTTGCCTTCGAGGCGGGGCTTGTAGCGGTCGATCACCGCCTGCATCAGCAGCTTGTACTTCTCGATGACGCGCTCCGCGCCTTCCTTGATCTTGTCGTCGAAATAGCTGGCGATCTTGCGCAGCGATTCCTCGATCTTGGACGGCCCGAAGAAGTTGTACTCGACCCAGGGGATCCCGTACTTCTCTTCCATGTGCCGCGAGATGTAGTTCATCGAGCGGTAGCAGTGCAGCACGTTAAGCTTCGCCTTGGGCGTCGCCTCAAGCTCGGCGATCGAGCCGTCGCCCGACCACTGGGCGATCACGCGCAGGCCCATTTCCTCGAGCAGGATGCGAGAGGACCAGGCGTCGCCGCCGATGTTGTAGTCGCCGATGATGGCAACGTCGTAGGGCGTCGGTTCGAAAGCGGCCGGCTTGTCGTCCTGCTTGTCGAACACCCAGTCGCGCACCGCGTCGTTGGCGATGTGGTGGCC
>JAGREL010000115.1 GCA_020446575.1 Novosphingobium sp.
CGGGCTGCATGCTCGTCGACAAGCACGAGGACGGCGGTTACGTGACGCCGGTCGAATGCGTTGGCGACTACGCGACTTTCATCAGCCGCGTGCGCGAGGATTCGACGGTCGAGAACGGCCTCGCGCTGTGGTGCGTCTCGGACAATCTGCGCAAGGGCGCGGCGCTCAACGCGGTACAGATCGCCGAGCTGCTGGGCCGGCGGCACCTGAAGAAGGGCTGATGGCGGCGGAATTCGTCGAAGGTTACGGCGGTGCCCGCCTCGCGGTTCACCGCGTCGGTGAGGGCAGGCCGGTTCTGCTGCTCCACGGCCTGTTCTCCAGCGCCGAGATCAACTGGATCAAGTATGGCACGGCCGCGCAGTTGGCCAATGCCGGGTTCGAGGCGATCATGCCTGACTTGCGCGCGCACGGGCAGAGCGAGGCCCCGCACGATCCGGCGGCCTATCCCGAAGACGTGCTGGTCGAGGATACGCAGGCGCTGGTAAAGGCGCTGGGGCTTACGGACTATGACCTCGGCGGCTTTTCGCTCGGCGCGCGAACGGCGGTGCGGGCGGTTTTGGCCGGACTTTCGCCGCGCCGGCTGGTGCTCGGCGGCATGGGCATCGAGGGGCTGGGCCAGTGGGAAAAGCGCAGTGCCTTCTTCGTCGATGCGATCGACCGTTATGACGAGATCAGGCATGGCGATCCGGCCTTCGTCGCCAAGTCGTTCATGAAGACGATGAATGTCGACCGGGTGGCGGTCCGGCTTCTGCTCGGTTCGGTGGACGATACGCCGCCCGAGGCCCTGTCCTCCATCACCATGCCGACATTGGTGGTCTGCGGAGCCGATGACCGGGACAATGGTTCCGCGCCCGCACTGGCGGAGGCGCTGCCCGATGGAACCTATGCCGAGATTCCCGGCAATCACATGTCCTCGGTGACGCAACCGGAAATGGGCGAGGCGATTGTCCGCTTCCTCGCCGCTTGACCGGAAGGGCAGCACCCGTCAGCCTGCGTACCGAACAGTCACAGCCCGGATGAGAACCCAATCATGAAACCTCTGGCGTCGCTTGCCGCTCTGGCCGTAGCCCTTGCCGCCACGCCTGCCATGGCGGACCATCACGAAATTCCCGATGAACCCGCGCCTACCGCGGAGGCGGCGTCTGCCTTCGTCGAGCAGGCCGAGACCGAGCTGCTGGACAAATCGAACAAGGCGGGCCGTGCGGACTGGGTCTATAACAACTTCATCACCGAGGACACCGCGGCCATCACTGCCGAGGCGAGTGCCGCATTCACTGCGACGGTTGTCGACAATGCCGTGAAGGCGGCTCGCTACGCCGACGTCGAAGGGGTCGACAAGGAGACGGCGCGCAAGCTCACTATGATGCGCACGGGCATCGTAACCCCCGCGCCGACGGCTCCCGGTGCCGCGGAACAGGTTTCGGCCCTTACCACCGAAATGCAGGGGATCTACGGCAAGGGGCAGGGCACGCTTGAAGGAAAGCCCATCAGCGGGTCGGACATCGAGGAAAAGATGGGCACGGTGCGCGATCCGGCCCTGCTCAAGGAGATGTGGGTCAGCTGGCACGACACTGTCGGTACGCCGATGAAAGGCGATTACGCGAAGCTGGTCGAGTTGATGAACCAGGGCGCGCACGAGCTGGGCTTTGCCGATACCGGCGCACTGTGGCGCTCGAACTACGACATGGACCCGGATGAGTTCAAGGCGCTCACCGAACGGCTGTGGCAGGAAGTGAAGCCGCTGTACCAGGAGCTGCATTGCTACACGCGTGCCAAGCTCAACGAGAAGTACGGCGACGAGGTTCAGCCGGCCACCGGGCCGATCCGTGCCGACCTGCTCGGCAATATGTGGGGGCAGCAATGGGCCAATATTTACGACATCGTCGCGCCTGAAGGAGCGGGCGATCTCGGTTACGACCTGACCGAGCTGCTGGTCGAGCACGATTATGACGCGATCAGGATGGTCAAGGCCGGCGAGAACTTCTTCTCGTCGCTGGGTTTCGAACCCCTGCCCGAAACCTTCTGGGAGCGCTCGCTGTTCGTGAAGCCGCGCGACCGCGAGGTCGTCTGCCACGCGTCGGCCTGGGATATCGACAACAAGGACGATTTGCGCATCAAGATGTGCACCAAGGTCAACGCGGATGATTTCCAGACGGTGCATCACGAGCTGGGGCACAATTACTACCAGCGGGCCTACAACACTCTGTCGCCGCTCTACCTGAACGGCGCCAATGACGGTTTCCACGAGGCGATCGGCGATATGATCGCGCTTTCGGTCACGCCCGAATATCTCGTGCAGATCGGCCTGCTGCCTAGGGACGAGGTGCCCAGCGCGGACAAGGATATCGGGCTGCTGCTCAAGCAGGCGCTCGACAAGGTGGCCTTCCTGCCCTTCGGCCTGCTGATCGATCGCTGGCGCTGGGGCGTGTTCGACGGCTCGATCCCCCCGGAGGACTACACGAAGGCCTGGGTGGACCTGAAGCACGACTATCAGGGCATCGTCCCACCGGTGGAACGGACATTGGAGAATTTCGATCCCGGCGCCAAGTACCACATTCCGGCGAACGTGCCTTACACGCGCTATTTCCTGTCCTTCGTCCTGCAGTTCCAGTTTTTCGAAGCGGCCTGCAAGACGGCGGACTGGAAGGGGCCGCTCCACCGCTGCAGCTTCTATGGAAACAGGAAAGTGGGCGAGAAACTCGACGCCATGCTGGCTATGGGCGCCTCGAAACCCTGGCCCGACGCGCTGGAAGCCTTCACGGGCACGCGCGAGATCAGCGGAAAGTCGCTGATCCGCTATTTCGCGCCGCTGACGAAATGGCTGAAGGAGCAGAACAAGGGCAAGACCTGCGGCTGGTAACCAGCGAGCCGGTTCTCGTTAGCTTTAGGCGTCGGTGCCTCCCCGCTTATTACCCGAAGGCGACGAGCGCGGTGGGTGTCATGTCGATTTCCTGGGTTCCGACGAGCGCGCTGTCCAGCATGGTGTCGAACAGCACGGTGCGATCGTCGTCGCCGGGGAAGGACAGGGTCATGCCGGCTGTGCCGAGAGGGATGGCGATATCGGTCGATGCGCTGTCGAGCAGCACTCCGGAACCCGATACGCTTGCCAGGAAGTCCGGAGCCGGCTGGCCCAGAACCAGCGTGTCGCCGCCCTTGTTGAAGGAGGGATCGAGCGTGAAGTCGCCCTGGGTGACGGTGAGCTGCTCCGCGCCGGTCGTGCCGAAGACGTCGATGTCGCCTCCCGCGGTGACCTGCGCGCCGCCGGTCAGGAACAGCCGGCCCGATGCATCCGGATCGGCCCCTGTCGGCAGAGGCGTTCCATCGGACGGGGCCGTGATCCCGACAAGCTCGCCGGCAAAGCTCTGCGCGCCGATCTTCATGCTGGCTTCGCCGGTGTCGTAGCGCAGCGAGC
>JAGREL010000116.1 GCA_020446575.1 Novosphingobium sp.
GCAGGCCGAGCACATCCCAGTTGCCCAGGAAGTTGACCTTCTCGCGCGGCGCCAGCCCGATCAGCATTACCGGCTGGCCCTGCTCACCTTTCACCGGCTTGCCGCCTTCGTGCAGCATGTAACCGCCGACGATCCACTGTGCGTTGGGAGTACCGGACCCGAAGGAAAAGCGGCCGGAAACACGATAGTGATCACCCTCGCGCTCGGCCTTGCCTGTCGGCGCGGCCTGGCCAGCAGCATGCGCGAACTTGCCGCCCGGAAAAATCGCCTCGACCGCGCGCTCGCCC
This sequence comes from Novosphingobium sp., assembly GCA_020446575.1. GTDB lineage: Bacteria > Pseudomonadota > Alphaproteobacteria > Sphingomonadales > Sphingomonadaceae > Novosphingobium. Next base: position 288 of record JAGREL010000116.1, read on the forward strand.
AGATATGCGCCGGCAACGGAGCCACCCGTCATCACCGCGTGGGCGTACCATCCTGCCGAACCGTCCCAGTAGGAAAGCTCGGAAATGATATCGATCAGCTCGTCGGGATGGGCTTCCCCGCCGCCGACGTCGCGCGGAGCCATTGCCGCGTAAACACCGAGATCGTCGATAGCCCTGACGACGCCGGGTGAAAGCTCCGTGGCATCCTCGTTGGCCCCCGCGCTTGCATTCAGCATCGGTCCGAGCGCCCGCACGCGCTCCAGCCAGCTTTCGGCCTTTTCCGCCGAAGCGGCGGCAAGATGCGAGGTTGCCATTCCTGTTTCCCGACTGCTCAGGCGGGCGTGAACTCGATCGGCAGGCCCTTGATTCCCCAGACGCCGGGGAACGGCCGCCAGTCCTTCTCGCCGACCTCATGCGGACTGCGCATGTGCTGCGCGATCAGGTGGATGCCCTCCTGCAATTGCGCACGGGCGATGTATTGGCCCAGGCACATATGCTTGCCGAGGCCGAATGCGACGTGACGGCGTGCCGGATCGATAGGCCTTTCGGGGTTGAATTTCTCCGGGTCATCGAAAGCAGTCGGATCGCGCCCGGAAACGTTCAGGTTGAAGAACAGCATGGTGCCCGCGGGAATCAGTACGTCGCGATAGACGACATCCTCGGAGGTGGCCCGGAAGGACGAACTCGGATTGAACATGCGCAGCGTTTCCTCGACGACCTTGCGGCAATATTCGGGGTCGTCGGCGCAGCGCTCGTAGATCTCCGGATTGTCGGTCATCAGGTGCATCATATAGGTGAGCACGTTCTTGGACGTGTCGTAGCCCGCCACGAACAGGAAGATCAGCAGGTCGTAGAGCTGCCGGTCGGATATCCCGCCTTCGTTGCCCGCCTCGATCAGCATATCGAGCAGATCGGTTTCATCACCCTCGCGATGCGGATTGGCCCGCCGCTCAGCGACCAGATCGTGAGCGAATTTATCCATGTGCAGGAAGGCCTTGTCGAGTTCGGGAACCTTCGTCTTGTCCATCGCGAAGGCAAGTCCGAGTGTTTCCATCGACTCGCGGAGCCCCGGGATGACTTCGAGCAGCGCGCCGACCATCTGTGCCATCACCGACACCGGGTAGTAGGAGGCGAATTCCTCGAAATCGATCTTTTCGCGCGGCGCCCAATCCCTGAGCAGTCGCTCCATCGTCTCGCGCATGATCGGACGCAGCTGATTGGCATAGCGCGGCGTGAATTTGGCCGCGAATGTCTCGCGCAGCAGCTTGTGTTCCTTGTCCGGCAGCGCGATCATCTGCTCTTCGCAGAAACGGCCCCAGGGTGAGCCCTTGCACTCCATGATCTCGGCGATGCCGTCGAACGAGGGACGCAGGTTCCCATCGTTGCCAAGCAGGTCCCGGATCGCCTTGAGCTCGAAGACTGCGTAACCGGCGTCGGTCTTGGCCAGCCAGGGATGCTTCTTGCGCGCTTCGTCGAAATGCGACCAGGGATCGGCCGCGAACTCCGGATCGTCCCAGTTCAGGTGACAGAGGTCCAGCTCGTCAATTCGTTGCACTGCTCTTTATCCTTCCCGTCGGGTGCCGGCGGATTTTTTGCGCCAGATATTGCCGATTCTTATATTATGTCTGATTCTCCGGCAATCGCACGACGAGGCCATCAAGCTTGTCCGTTACGGCTATCTGGCAGGACAACCGGACATTGGGATTTTCATCCCCGGTCGTTTCGATGACCGGCGTTTCGAACTCGCCCTGCCCGCCCACGACGGCCTGCCAGTCGGGTTCGACATAGACGCGACAGGTGCCGCAGTAGCAATTGCCGCCGCATTCCGCCTCGATGCCGTCGATCCCGTTGCCGACCGCGCCTTCCATCAGCGAAATGCCCTCGTCGATCTCGGCGACCTGCTCTCGGCCGTCCGCCGTGATGAATGTAACCGTGACCATCGTGTTCCTCTATCGGACCGCGCCGGTCAGGCCGGATCGCAGGCGACGACCGCACCGCGCAGTTCGTAACCCTGGATCTGGGGATTCCAGATTACCTCGGGTTCGGACATGAGCCGGATACCCGGCAAGCGGAACATCCGATCGAGGAAAATGCGGGTTTCGTGCAGCGCAACCTGCGCGCCCGGGCAGCGGTGCGGGCCGTCGCCGAAGCTGAGGTAGGGACCGACGACCTTCATGCGCTTGGCCCGGTCGGGATCGAGCTCATAAGGGCAAGGGCCGGTGATCGCCTCGTCGGTATTGGCCTCGCGAAGGTTGACACAGACCACCTCGCCTTCGGCCATCTCGCCTCCCTGCGCGCCTTCGACCTTCTCCTCGGCGCGCCGGTGCAGCAGCGATGCGACCGGTTCGAGCCGCAGGATCTCCTCGAGGATCGCAAACTGGTCCTCCTCGCTGCCGGTCAGGAAGCGCTCGCGCAGTTCCGGCTTCTCGAACATGTGCCATGCGCACATCACGATGAATTCGCGCGTCGTCATCATGCCCGCGCCGCCGTAGCTCAGGCATTCCATGATCATGCCCTTCTTGGAGTAGTTCTCCTTCACCATGTAGGAGATGACGTCGTCCTTGGGCTCAATGCGGCGCGCTTCGATCGCGGGTAGGAGGTCGTGCTTCCAGAACTTGCCGACCCGAAACACCGACTTGATCGTGAAGATCAGATTGTTGAGCAAGCCGGGCTTGCGCTCGATCGACGAATCAAGAACGGCCTTCACGCGGTTTGCCAGGTTTTCGTTGCTGTCGCTGTTGGTCAGCCCCACGATGTCCGCGGCAACGTCTACCGCCATCTGCCAGCTCAATTCGTCGAGAGGCGCCGAGCCCTGTTTCTGCAGCTTGGCCACGATGGCATCCATCGTGCGGTTCATCACGGCGTGGTGGCGGGTGACAATCGTCTTGGGCGCGAAAAGGCCGGCCACCGCGGCCCGGCGCCTGCGGTGGAGGTCTCCGTCGAGAAAGAAGAAGGAAATCTCGTTGGGCTTGCTGAGATCGACCATCTCAGCCGTCGCGCCTGCCTGGCGGACCTTGGGTGAGCGCAGGATCTCACGAGCGGCGCCGAACGTGCCGACGACGCGCGAACCCTCGTGCGGTTTGAGATTCTCCGCCGCGAGCCTGGCGCTCTTGCGGTCGTCCCGTCCTTCATGGACCGGGCAGCTTGCTGCCGTAGCGTTCATGCCTGTGCCTTTTCCTCTTCCGCACGCGCCGGACTTGATTCAAGGCCGCCGCCGCGCTTCGATGCATCGGAACAAATATCAGGTTCCGGCTTCACCGGAGAGCCCTAATGATATATGATATATCATGGATCATTTGCGAATGACTAGCCCCAATTCCACCGCCGCGGCCACGCGCAAGCTGAAAACCCGGACCGCCCTGCGGACCGCCATGCTGGAGCTGCTTGGGGAAAAGCCGTTCGACCAGATCCTGATTACAGACCTCACCGGCCGGGCAAATGTCGGCTACGCAACGTTTTTCCGGCATTATCAGAGCACGGAGGAACTGCTCAACGAGATCGCCGGCGACCAGATCCGCGAACTGCTCGACATGAGCATCCCGGTCTTGCAGCAATTCGACAGTTCCGTGTCGACTCGGGCGCTCTGCCAATATGTCTTCGATCGCCGGAGCCTGTGGCGCACATTGCTGACTGGCGGAGCCGCGCATTCTGTCCGCGGCGAATTCGTGCGGCAGGCGCGCGAATGGAGCCGTAAATCCGCCGATGCAAAAACCGCTATTCCGCTGGACCTGGGAACCGTCTGCGCTGCCGGCTCGACCATCGACGCCCTGGCCTGGTGGCTGGAACGCACCGATGACTATACCGTCGACGAAATCGCCGCGTTCATCGACCAGCTGATCATCACGCCTTTCATCGGCGACGCTTGATCAGGCCGGTTCGGTCTCCTTCACCACCGCTTCACCCGGCGTGAATTCGATCGGCAGGCCGATCAGGCCCCAGGTGCCGGGGAACGGACGCCAGGCCGGTTCGCCGGCCAGTTTCGGATCGCGGATGCGCTGGGCGATCTGGTGGATCGCTTCCTGCAGCTGGGCGCGGGCGATATACTGGCCAAGGCACATATGCGGCCCCAGCGCGAAAGCGATCTGGCGACGCTCCGGTTCGATCGGGCGGTCGGGATCGAACGTCTGGCCGTCCGGGAAGGTAACGGGATCGCGGCCGGAAACGCTCAGCGGGAAGAACAGCATCGTGTCCTTGGGAAGCAGCACCCCGCGAAATTCCACGTCCTTGTCGACATAGCGCGTGACGGTGCCGGGGTTGAACCAGCGCAGCGCCTCTTCGATCACCTTCTTGCAGTACTCGTAATCCTCGGCGCAGCGCTTGTAGATGTCCGGATGATCGAGCAGCGTGTACATCGTGTAGGTCAGCACATTCTTCGACGTGTCATAGCCGGCGATGAAGAAGAAGCTGATCAGGTCCTTGAGCTGCTGGTGGCTGATGTTGCCCTCGTCGCCGACCCTTATGAGCAGGTCCAGCAGGTCCTCCTCGTCTTCGGAACGGTTGGTCGGGTTGGCGCGGCGTTCGGCAATGGTATCCTCGACGAATTCCTCGATGCGGACCATTCCCTCCTGGATGCGCGGGAACCGCTCCAGCTGGAAGCTGTAGGCAAGACCGATCGCCTCGAGGTCGTCGCGCAGCAGGCCGATCCCCTCGTGAGGCGCGCCGACCAGCCCGAACATCACCGAAATCGGGAAATGCGAAGCGAATGCCTCGAAATCCATCTTTCCGCTTGTGGCCCATTCGTCGAGCAGCTTGGAAATGGTCGCGCGCATCATCGGCCTGAGCTGGTTGGCGAAGCGCGGCGTGAACTTGGCGGCGAAAGTATCGCGCAGCAGCCGGTGCTCCCGGGGCGGGAGCGCGATCATCTGCTCTTCCGTGAAGCGGCCCCAGGGCGTGCCTTCCTGGCCGAGTTCCTTGACGACGTCGGCGTAAGGCGGGCGCAATTCCTCCCGCGGGAACAGCTCGCGCATCGCTGAATAGGAATGAATGACGTAGCCGTACTCGTCCCACACCGCGAGCCAGGGATGCTTCTCACGCGCCTTTTCGAAATGCGGCCAGGGATTCTCGCCCATGGCCGGGTCGCTCATCGGCATGTGATAGAGGTCAAGCTCATCGAGCGTCTGCATGGCAGGCAATCCTTCCGGTAGCGCTATTTATGATCTTTACTGTATCATAGATAGCCGATCAGGCAATCCGAATGCCGTTCGACAAGCGACTGTTTAACGTCTTATCGCCGATCCGTCGATCATCCGATCAGCAGGCGCCGCTTCAGCTCGGCTTCCAGCCTGTCCGCCCCGTCGAACAAATGCGTCTGCCATCCCAGCGATTGCGCGGTCGCGACATTGTCGGCCTTGTCATCGATGAACAGCATCTCGGCCGGTGCGTGGCCGAAACGGCTGGCAGCGATCTCGAAGATCCGCGGCTCGGGCTTGGCGACCTGTTCCACGCCGGAGACGACAATATCACGGAACAGGTCAAACACCGGCTGGTCGGCCCGGAAAGGAGGCCATAATTCGGCGCCGAAGTTTGTGATGGCGAAAAGCGGCACGCCGCTCTGGTGCAGCGCCTCTACCAGCTCGAGGCTGCCCGGCACCGGGCCCGGAATCGATTCGTTGAAACGGGCGGCATAGGCTTCGATCAGCCGCGCATGTTCGGGATATTCGGCGATGCGCTCGGGCAGCATCTCGGCCAGCGGCCGGCCGGCATCGTGCTGGTGGTGCCATGCCTCGGTGACGACGGTGGTGACGAACCATTCCAGCTCTTCGGGATCGTCTATCAATTTCGCGAACAGGCAGCGCAAATCCCACTGGAACAAGACGCGACCGACATCGAAAACGACCGCTTTCACATCACCGGACATGACAAGAGCCTCCGTTTTGGCGGAGGCCCTTCATCAGTCCGTAGCCGCGAAAAGCTCGCGGCCCGGCGCCCATCAGCCCTGGCGGGCCTTGAAGCGGCGATTGGTCTTGTTGATCACATAGGTCCGGCCACGGCGACGGATCACGCGGTTGTCCCGGTGGCGGCCTTTGAGCGACTTGAGGCTGTTGCGAATCTTCATGGCAAATCTCTTTACGCGGGTTCACCCCGCCCGAATTCGAAGCCGCGCCGTTAGGGGCAGAGGCAGGGGAAGTCAAGCACTCACGCGGTTCAGCCACGCATCCGTCAGGCCAAGAGGCGGGTTGCATGAAGGCAGCCGCCTGCTGCATGTCGCCGGGACAGGCCGCGGCGGCATCGCGGGCGGCGCAACGGGAGATTTCGGATGTCGGCGATGATCAAGCGCCCGCCGCAGCCCTCGGCCACGGGCATGCTGTGCAAGGAACATTCGCATTCGGCCTGGGTCACCAACGACCTCGACAGGGCGCTGGAGATCTTCGAGAAGCGCTACGGCGTGGGCAAGTTCACCTTCCTCGAAGGCGAAGGACCGGCGGGCGGCAAGATCAAGGTCGCCTTCGCCTGGGCAGGCGGACAGGTGCTGGAAATCATCATGGCCAGCGGGCCCGGATTCGAATTCTACAACGAAATGCTGCCCGAAGAGGAATTCGCCATTCGTTTCCATCATCTGGGCTTCATCATCGACAGTGACACGGACTGGAAGCAGCTGGAACAGGAATTGCAGGACGGCGAGTGGCGGATCGCCCTGTCCACTCTCACTCATGATTTCATCGATGCCTATTACATCAAGGCGCCGGAACTGGGCCACTACCTTGAATATGTCCGCCCGTTCGAGGCCGGCGATGCCTTCTACAACGCAGTACCGGTAAGCTGATCCGTTCTAACGCCGCATTTCGCCGAGCTTGCGTTCCCAGGCCAGCGCGTGGCTTACCATCGTTTCGAGATCGTCGTAGCGCGGCTGCCACGGCAGGGTCGCCTTGATCCGGGAATTGTCGGAAATCAGCGAGTCCGGGTCGCCTGCGCGGCGTGGGGCCATGCGCCGGTCGATCTTGCGGTTGGTCACCCGATCCACTGCGTCGAGCACCTCTAGCACGGAAAAGCCGCGCCCATATCCGCAGTTCATTTTCATCGAGCGGTCCGGCGAAGCGATCAGCGCCTCCAGCGCAAGGACATGGGCGGCTGCGAGGTCCGACACATGAATGTAGTCCCGCACACCCGTGCCGTCGGGCGTGTCATAGTCGGTGCCGAAAACGTCGACATGGCTCCGCTTGCCCAGCGCCGCTTCGACGGCGACCTTGATGAGATGGGTAGCGCCTGCGGTCGACTGGCCGGTGCGCCCATCCGGATCGGCGCCGGCGACGTTGAAATAGCGCAGCGCACAGAAATTGAGCGGATGCGCATTCGCGACATCGGCCAGCATCGCCTCGGTCATCAGCTTGGACATGCCGTAGGGATTGATCGGGCGCTGCGGAGAATCCTCGGTCACGGGCGAGACCTCCGGGATACCGTAGGTTGCCGACGTCGAGCTGAAAATGAAATGCGGCACTCCGGCCTTCACCGCGGCCGACAGCAGGGCGCGGGTCTTGCCGGTGTTGTTGTGATAATATTTGAGCGGATCCTCCACGGATTCGGGCACCACGACCGAACCGGCAAAATGCATTACCGCCCGGATGCCCTGCTCGGCGCAGATGCGTTCCAGCAGGCCCCCATCCTCGATATCGCCCTCGTAGAACGGCACACCGTCCGGCACCGCCCAGCGAAAGCCAGTCGTAAGGTTGTCGATCACCGCCACCGGCCAGCCGGCATCGGCCAGCGCAAGCACGGCATGGCTGCCGATATAACCGGCTCCGCCGGTCACTAGTATGGGAAATTTGTCCGCCATCATGCGCTCTCGCTAGCACGACGTTGCGGCAAATTGGTTAACGCTGAGGCAATGCTTGCAAGATTACGGGGTTGCGCTCAATCTCGCGCGCTAAACGGGAGGTCCGATCGGATGAAGCGCCTTGGCCTGGCGGCCGCCGCACTGGCCGCGACAATGCTTTCTGGTACGCTTTCGGGCTGTGTCGCACCGGTCGGCCCCGTAGAGGTCACCCGCTTCCACCTGCCCGATACCACTGCGCTGGGCCAGGGAACCATAATCGTGGCACCCGCACCGGGCATGGACGGCAACAGCCTGGAATTCCGCACCTATGCCGCGGCGGTGGGCCGCCAGCTTTCGCTTCTGGGCTACAGCGAGATGGCGGCAGGCCAAAGCGACCAGGTGGCCCTGGTTCATGCCGAGCGGCGCACGCTTGTGCCGGGGCGCGAGGACAGTCCTGTTTCGGTCGGCGTCGGCGGGAGCACCGGCAGCTACGGCTCTGGCGTGGGCGTCGGCATCGGTCTGAACCTGTCCGGCCCGCCGCCCGAGAAGATCGAGACACGGCTCTCGGTGACGATCAGGGACCGCGCAAGCAACCAGTCGCTGTGGGAAGGGCGGGCAAGCTTTGCCGTGAAATCCTCCTCACCGCTCGCCAACAGCCAGCTGGGCGCAGCGAAAATGGCCGAAGCCCTGTTCACGGGCTTTCCCGGAACGTCAGGTGAAACTATTCAGGTCAAATGAGCGACCTTGAAATCTGCGCCGCATTCGATTCCGGCAATATCGAAGTCCTTTCCATCCTCGGCAGCGAAGCGGACCTGGCGATCCGCCGCGACCGGGATTCGCGCTTCTTCCAGTGGTTCCATTTCCGCGTCTCGGGCGGCAAGGGGCGCGATCTGGTGCTGCGCATCACCGGCCTCAACGAAGCCGCCTATCCGATGGGCTGGCCCGGCTACCGCGCCTGCGTTTCCGAAGACCGTCAATACTGGGCCCGCGCCGAGACGCATTGGGACGAGAAGTCGGGCGGTGGGACCCTCACCATCCGCTACCGGCCCGGCAGCGAGCTGTGCTGGTTCGCCTATTTCGCGCCCTACTCGATGGAACGGCATCACGATCTCGTCGCCAGGGCCGTGGCCGGCGAAGGCGCCGATTACCGCTGCCTCGGCCGATCGATCGAAGGCCAGCCGATCGACTGCATCGCAATGGGCGAAGGCGAAACGCAGGTCTGGCTGTTCGCCCGCCAGCATCCGGGCGAGAGCATGGCCGAGTGGTGGATGGAAGGCGCGCTCGATTGCCTTGGCGATCCGGCCGATCCTGTCGCACGCATCCTGCGCCGGGACTGCCGGCTGCACATCGTGCCCAATGCCAATCCGGACGGTTCCTGCCGCGGGCATCTGCGAACCAATGCGATCGGCGTCAATCTCAACCGCGAATGGGAAACCCCCTCGCCCGAGCGCTCGCCGGAGGTGGTGGCGCTGCGCAATGCCATGGACGAAAGCGGCGTCGACTTCGCGATGGACGTACACGGCGACGAGGCGATTCCCGCCGTGTTCCTCGCGGGCTTCGAAGGCATCCCTTCGCTCAAGCAGGAGCAGCTTGCGGGATATCATCGCTATCGCGAGATGCTTGCCCGGCGCACGCCCGACTTCCAGACCGACCGCGGCTATCCCGCCGCACGGCCAGGCAAGGGCAATCTCTCCATGGCGACCAACCAGCTGGCCGAACGCTTCGGCTGCGTCTCGATGACGCTGGAAATGCCGTTCAAGGACCACGATCCGATGCCCTGCCCGGCGCAGGACTGGAGCCCCGAGCGCAGCAGGCTGCTGGCGCGGGACTGCCTGGCCACGCTCGCGCAATGGCTTGAGGAACGGGAAGGCTGAAACCGGACCGTTTCGCTAGTCCGACCGGATGAACCGCACGGTCCCGGCCATCCGGACCGTCCCGTCGTTATCCAGCGGATGGTTGACCCCGTCGAGAACCGGCACTTCATCGAAATCATAGGGGCTGACGCCATCGAGGCAGGCGACGTTGATGGCGTACTGGGTGGGATCGAGGCGGCGCTGATGGTGAGTGTAGATGCCGCATTTCGAACAGAAGTAGTGCTCGGCTGCGTGCGTGTTGAAGTCATAGGTCGATAGGCATTCCTCGCCCGCCGTGATCCTGAAATCGTCGAGCCGCGCGAAGACCATGACCGCGCCGCGCATCCGGCAGATCGAGCAATTGCAGCGAAGGACCTTCTCAAAGCCGCCGTTCAGCCGCGCCTCGAAACGCACGCAGCCGCAATGGCACTGGCCGGTGACATCGTCGCTATTATTGATCATCGCCCCCCTCCCGGTATCGGCAATCTGGAAAACCGTCCCTAACGGACAGGCTGGACAGCAGCAATCGGACGATCCGGAACGCCATGCGCCCATCGGTTTGCATCCAAAAAATATCCGTTCGTCGATGCGATGTTGCGGGGAAAAACGCCGCGTCCTAACATCCCGTCCGGTTTCTGCGTCCGCAGGATTTGTGCAGAAGGGTTGCTGGGCGAATCGTATCGACAGTCTGTGCGGATCACGTCGCACGCCCTTTTGACAATCGCAGGATCACAAAAGGTCAATCGGATCACTGAGGAGTAAATCAATGGCGCGCCTTTTCCTCTCACCCGGCGAAGAGATCTTGGATCCGTTCGGAGGGCAGTCGACCAGCTTCGACGTCTTCGGAACCAACGATCTCGAGACCGTTTCGTTCAAACCCGATGCGATTGCCGTCCTCGATCCTTCCTTCAACAAGGGCGGGGATACGATCAACATTGCCGGAGCTTCGACCAATTTCGATGGCAATCTGTCCGGCTCCAATTTCATCCTGACGTCCCCTGCCGGAGCGAACATCGCGATTCCGGTCGGCACGACCGGTGCGACGATCAGTTTCGCCGACGGTTCCTACACCCTGCAGTTCAACGGCACCAATGTGCTGCTGGGTGCGCAAATTATCACCGAGACTCCGGAATCGCTCGACGATCTGGACAGCATGCCCGCCCTGTCGGCTACCTTCGGCGACGATACAGCTGCCGGCTCGGAATCCTCGACGTTCGGCTGAGCCTGTCCACGGTCAGGCGAGCATGTGCTGACGCGCCGCCGGGGCCTTTTGCGCGCCTATCCGTCTGCGTCTCGGCCAAAGCTGTCCGCGCCGAATGAATGAGGCAGCAGGTCCGAGAGGCGGACTTCGAGAACTTCCTCTCCACCCGCACACCAGACCACCGGGTCGGTGCCGCCCAGCTGGGCCAGCTCCGACAGCACCTGGCGGCAGCGGCCGCAAGGCGTGAGCGGAACGGAGCTTCCCCCGCCCGGCCCGCCGCCAGTCACGGCGACGGCAACCAGCCCGCCGCGACGGCCCTGTTTCATCGCACTCGCCACTGCCACCGTTTCGGCGCAGAGCGACAGGCCGTAGCTGGCGTTTTCGACATTGGCGCCGGTGACGATCGTGCCATCGGCAAACCCCAGCGCCGCGCCGACATGGAAGCCGGAATAGGGCGCATAGGCAAAGGCCGTGGCGCCCAGCGCCGCTTCGAGCAAGGCTTCGCGATCGACGCTCACGGCTGCACCACCACCCAGCGCAGCGGCTCGCGCTCCGCCTCATTGGCAAGACCGGTGTTGGCGGTCCACAACGTCCAGGGGCGCCCGCCGTAGTCGGGCTGGAACCGGTCGCGGACCAGCCAGAGATTGCGATCGACCCGGCCGGCGATGCCGTAACGGTCCTCGAATCGCTCGGTAACCTTGAGCAGCGCCGGCTTGCCGGTGTGCGTCTCGACCTGGTTGAGAAAGGTGGTGAGCTCGCTCTCGATCGCGGCATCGCTCACCTTTACCGGGCAATCGTCCGCCAGCATGTCGAGCTCGACGACCGGTGGGAGCAGCGCCGGATCGCGCGGCACCACGGTCACGAAGTTGGCGGCCTGCTTGTCCGCCGGCTGGCATGGGTCGTAGCGGTGAACGGCGCCGACCTGCATCTGTGCCGCCCGCGCCTGTTCAAGATTGCGCGAAAAGGCCGAATCGCGGGCGAAGGCGCTGGCGCTGGCATCGATATAGGCGAAGTCCGCGCCGATCGCCCGGATCGAGCGCCAGTTCACGTCGCCATCCCGCGAACCGATTTCGACGCCCTGCACCGGATAAGTCTCGCGCCCGGGCTGCCAGTGATGCAGATGCCACCAGCCAAAGCCGCCGGCGAGCGCGACGACCAGCACCAGCGCCGCCATGAGGCGCAGCTGTGTCCGGCTGCTTGCCTTCCTTGCCATCGTCCTGAAAGCGTCCCCCGAGGCTGTTGGCCCTGCTATCCCCTGATATGCAGCACGCAGATCAGCGTAAAGAGTCGCCGCGCCGTGGCGAAGTCCGTATCCACTTTGCCGTCCAGCCGCTCGAGCAGCATTTCCGCTGCATCATTGTGGACCCCGCGCCGGGCCATGTCGATAGTTTCGATCTCCTGCGCCGTGGCTTTGCGGATCGCCTGATAATAGCTGTCACATATCGCGAAATATTCACGGATCGGGCGGCGGAAACGCCCAAGCCCCAGGATCAGCGATTCGAGCTCCTGCCCGTCTTCGTCCGATATCTCCATGACGAGGCGGCCGTCCTTGACCGAGAGACGCAGGTGATAAGGCCCCGCATGACCGGCCTCGAAGGAGCGGAGCGGCTTGAAGCTGTTCTCCTCGATCAGGTCGAAAATGGCGATGCGCCGCTCCTGCTCGATATCGGCGTTGCGCCACAGAATGGTCGCCTCGTCGAGTTCGATATGAGAGATGCGCGGGTGGGACATAAGGGGCGGGCTTTTCGCAGATGCAATATTGCGGGGCAAGAAAAAGCACGATCCACAGCTTGTGGATTAAAACAGATGGCGCAGGTTCTTGCTGCGCGAAGCCCTTGGGCGCATTGTGGCCGACCCATGGCCGACGAAGCACTCCTGTTCCGCCAAGCCGAGCACGCCACGCGCTCGCTTCCCGCCAATATCGAGGCGGAAGCCGCCTTTCTCGGCGCGGTGCTGATCGACAACCGGGTGATCGAGGACATGCCCACGCAGCTTGTCCCGTCGCACTTCTTCGAGCCGGTCCACGCCCGCATCTACGAGCGGATCATGCAGCTGCTGGACCGCAGCGCCGTGGTCACGCCCGTCACGCTGCGGCCCTATTTCGAATCGGACGAGGCCCTGAAGGAACTGGGCGGCCTTGCCTATCTCGCCCGGTTGACGGCCGACGGCCAGGGGCTGCTCGCCGCGCGCGAGCTTGCCGAGCAGATCTACGACCTCGCCCTGCTGCGCGAGCTGGTCACGGTCGGGCGCAATCTCGTCGAAGGCGCGATGGACACGTCAGAGACGGTCGCACCGATGGAGCAGGTCGAAAATGCCGAGGCTGCGCTCTACAACGTGGCGGAAGGCGTCTCCGAGAACAGTCAGGCACAAAGCTTCAGCACTGCGACCAGGGCCGCGATCCAGGGAATCGAGAAAGCGCTCAACTCGGGCGGGCATATTTCGGGAAGGACCACCGGACTCACCAGCCTGAACGAGAGGGTCGGCGGGCTGCACGATTCCGACCTCATCATCCTTGCCGGCCGCCCGGGCATGGGCAAGACCTCGCTTGCCACAAACATTGCCTTCAATGCCGCCAATCGCCTGCTGGACGACATCAAGGACGGCATCGACGCGAAGGATTCGGTGGGTGCGCCGGTGGCCTTCTTCAGCCTGGAAATGAGCGCCGACCAGCTCGCCACGCGAATCCTGGCCGAACAATCGGGCATTTCCAGTTCGAACCTTCGCATGGGCCGGATCAGCCGCGAGGATTTCCAGCAGCTGTCCTTCGCCAGCCAGCGCCTCGCCGAGCTGCCGCTCTACATCGACGACACGCCGGCCCTTTCCATCGCGGCGCTGCGCACCCGGGCACGGCGGCTCAAGCGGCGGCACGATATCGGGCTCATCATCGTCGATTATCTGCAGCTACTGCAAGGCACCAGCAGCCGGGGCAGCGACAACCGCGTCAACGAGATTTCCGAAATTAGCCGCGGCCTGAAGACGCTGGCCAAGGAACTGAATGTGCCGGTGATCGCGCTTTCGCAGCTGTCGCGCGCCGTCGAGAGCCGCGACGACAAGCGGCCGCAGCTTTCGGACCTGCGCGAATCGGGCTC
>JAGREL010000117.1 GCA_020446575.1 Novosphingobium sp.
CCCTCATTCCGCCGCGATCTGGCCAACATCCTGACTGTAAGCGGAAAGGACCGCATTGACGATGTTGTGTTAGCCGGTGCAGCGGCAGATATTGCCTTCCAGACCGTGCCGAATCTCATCGTCGCGAGGGTGTGGGTTATCTGCCAGCAGGGCTACGGTCGAAAGCACCATCCCCGGCGTGCAGAAACCGCACTGGATGGCCTGTTCGGCGACCAGCGTCTGTTGCACCGGATGCGACCGGTCCCGCGAGAGGCCTTCGATGGTCGTGACGAAGCGGCCCTCGGCTTCCGCCAGGGTGATGAGGCACGAGCGGAGCGCCTCGCCGTCGACCAGCACCATGCAGGCGCCGCAATCGCCCACACCGCAGCCGTATTTGGTGCCGGTGAGATTGGCCGCGTCGCGCAGCGCCCAGAGCAGCGGCGTCTGCGGGTCCATTTGGAACTGAACCGGCCGGTCGTTGACGGTAAGGCGCGACATGGTTCAGCTGATAGCCGGTCAGGGCAGGAATAGTCGAGAGTTCACCTGCCCAGCCCGACCTTGACGCCCGCCCAGACGGTGCGCGGCACGCCAAGATCGATGGAGCCGTTCTGATTGCGCGTCAGGATGGTCTCGTCGGTCAGGTTCTCTCCGCGAAAGACCACGCTGAACGGGCCGGCGATCGGCACCTCGATATAGGCATCGAGCGTGGTTGCGGCCGGGAGCACATCTGTCTGCAAGTCGTCTTCATATTGCGCGCCGGTATGGCGGAGCGTTGCCGCAAGATACCAGCCCTCGCGCGGACGCCAGGCAAGCGTGCCGCTGGCGGCAACCTTCGGCGTCTGGGAAGGGCGCATGCCGTCAAGCGCGGCAGACGCGCCGCTCCCCTCGACCTCGGCATCGGTCAGCGCGAGCGAGCCATCGAAGGACACGGTGCCAAAGCGCAGCGCGGCGCCGAATTCGAGTCCCCTGGAGTGGACGGAGTCGATATTCTGCCGCTGTCGCTCGGTTGGCGTGAGAGTGACGTTGGCGATCGCGTTCTTCACCTTGTTGTCGAACGCTGTCACCGACAGTCGGACGGCCTCCGATAGCGTGAAATCCAGCCCCGCCTCGAATCCGCGCAGCTTCTCGTTCCTCAGCGCGGCATTGGCATTCGTGGTAACGGGAAACACCACGAAGGGCCGGTACAACTCGTTGAGAGTCGGCAGGCGCACGCCGCTATAGGCCGCGACTCTCAGCGACAGCCCGTCGCCGGCGTGAAAGACGGCGCCGCCGCGGAACGACGCGTCCCAGCCGGTACGGTCGGGATGGATCTCGTCCGTTACAATTGCTCCGGCCGCATCGACCGCGCGATAGAAGCCTTCCTTCACTGTCCAGCGGTCGGCTCGCGCCCCGGCTGTCAGCACCACGGGACCGAGCGTCCAGTCGTCTTCGAGAAAGAACCCGAGATCGCTGTTGCGTCCGCCGGCGCGGCGGCGCTCGGTCAGCAGTCCGGTGAAGGCGCTGTAGGGTTCCTCCTGAAGCTCGCCATCGGTTATCCGCAGGTCGGCGCCCAAGCGCATCACGTGATCTTCCCCGACGGGAGGGCGCAGCTCCAGCTTTCCGCCGAGACCGGTCGAAGGAGTCCGCCGTTGGTCGAGCACGCGGACGAAGCGCGTGGAGCTGATGACGATGTTCGAGAAATCACGGGCCTGCACATAGGCCAGCGCATCGAACTGCCACTCGCCCCGGCCCACCAGCCGGACGCTTGCGTCCTGCCCGCTCGATGTCGAATCCGCGCCTTCGAAGCGCAGCGTGCGATGATCCTCGAAGACGAGCCCGCTCACCTGCAGCTCGACCGCATCATTGAGCGGCGCGACGGCCCGCAGCGAGGCGGACCAGCTGTCATAGCGAGCCCGGGCACTTGCCGGCACCCGGTCGGCAGCCGGTGTCGTCCAGAAGCCCTTGCCCCGGTCCCAGCGGGCATTGGCGATGACGAAGCCCCGGCCGAGTTCCGGCGCCAGGGTCGCTGAAAGCTCGCTCTCGCCGCGGTCGTTGACCAGCGCCGAACCGTTGAGCAGGCCAAGCGCCTTCGCATCGGCACTGGTCAGTTCGATGGTTCCGGCAACCGCGCCCGACCCGAAGGCTCCCGTGCCACCGCCACGCGTCACCCGCACCGACCGCAGGCGTTCGGGCACTATCGCGCTGAGCGGCATGTAGCCGAAGAAGGGATCCGCCATCGGCACACCGTCCAGCAACACGAGCGCGCGGCTGGTGGCATTGCCGCCAAGCGCGCGCAACGTCACTCCTTGCGCCGACGGATTGGATGAGCGGCTGTCCGACCGGCGGAACTGCTGGAATCCGGCGATGGAGGACAGGACGTCCTCGATCCGGCCGGACGCGGACGAGGTGACGCGTTCCCGCTCGATCGTCTCCACACCATAGGCGGGCGTTGCCGGTGTCTGCTGCAGGCCTTCCCCGGTAACGATGATCGGTGCTCGGACCGCTTCCGCTCCATCGGCGGCAGCCGCGATGCCGGGAAGGGCGGCTACGGCGATGGCTGCGCCGGCGAGCAAAAAGGAACGAAATCGATTGATCGGGGAAGTCATGCCGCGCGCCATAGAGGGATTTTGACTGACAGGAAATCGTTTGGCCGGGCGATACCGCTTGATCCGAGCGATATTGCCGAGGGAGCTTGACACGATTGCCGCCCGAAGAAATGATTCAGCATAACTCACAGACGGATGCCACCATCATGACGGATTCAGCGACCGCTTGCCCCGTCCATCCCCATCGCGACGATCGCAAGTCGGCGGCTCTTGCCGATTCCGCCGCGCGGCCCGAGCCCGGCTTCGCGCCCGTAACCAGCTTCGGCTTCGCGCGCGACATCATGCGCAGTGCAGCGGTCCGCCAGGGGATGGATGCGGATTATTTCGCCGACAAGGACCCTGGCCGCATCCCGGTGATCTTTCTGGATGGAGAACTCCACAAGAAGCGCCGCGCACAGCTGGCACGGTATTTCACCCCCAAGGCGATCAAGGACCGCCACCGGCTCGTGATGGAACGCACGACCGCCGAGCTGATGGCGCAATTGCGTCGCAGCGGGAGCGGCCAGCTGGACGTGCTCAGCCTGCGTCTCGCCTGCGACGTTGCCGCCGAGATCGTCGGGCTGACCAACACCGACGCTTCGGCAATGTCTTCCCGGCTGCGCAAGAAGTTCCGCGCCAGCAGCAGGGCCAAGCGCCCCGGCCTGCTCGGCAAACTTGGCCGATACGAAGACATCGCACGCACGATCTGGTTCTTCCGGCGCGACGTCGTCCCGGCGATTAGGCACCGCCAGACGCACGACATGGACGACGTCATCTCCTTCCTCGTCAGGGAAGGCTACTCCGATCAGGAGATTCTGGTCGAATGCATGACCTACGCGACCGCGGGAATGATCACCACGCGCGAATTCATCGTCATGGTCGCCTGGCATCTGTTCGAGAAGGACGATCTGCGGCGCCAGTTTCTCGATGGCGGCGAAGATGTCCAGTTTGCCATTCTCGACGAAATCCTGCGTATCGATCCTGTCGCTGCCTATGTCTACCGCCGCGCCGATGAAGACACGACGATGTCGGATGGCCGGCAAGTGAAAGCGGGTGAGCGGTTCCTGGTAGATATCCGCAACATCAACGTCGACGAAGCGGCGGCCGGCGAGTGTCCTTTCGCTATCGATGCGGACCGCTCGAAGCGTCAAAAGATGCCCAGCAACTGGATGAGCTTCGGCGACGGTCCTCACCGCTGCCCCGGCGCCCAGGTGGCACTGCACGAAACGCGTGTCTTCATCGATGCGCTGCTGCGCCTGCCGGGCATCCGCCTTTCCGTCCCGCCCACGCTGGGCTGGCTGGAAGAGATCAACGGCTATGAGCTGCATGGCGCCATCGTGGAGTGTGATCCGGCCTAGTTACTGGCAGCAGCGCCCGGTTCCCGTTGAGTTGGCCTGGACCATCGCCTAAGCCACGGAACCAGGGCGATCGGGAGTGGGATCCTCAATGGCGGATGCGACTGCGGTATCGGAAGAGCTGGCACTGGTTCGGGGGATTCCACTCGAGGAAGAACCCGGACTGGGCGCGCTGACGCTGCCCGGCTTCCTGCGCGAGATCAGGGACCGCTACCGCGAAAACGAAGCGCTGGTGATGTATCGGACCGGAAGCCCCTCCGAGCGCTGGAGCTATGCCGATCTTTGGGACCGCGCGATGGCGGTGGCGCAAGCGCTTGTCGCCTGCGGCGCGGGCAAGGACAGCCGGATCGGCATCCTGATGACCAATCGGCTCGAATGGGTTGCGAGCTGCTTCGGCATTGGTCTCGCCGGCGGCACGGTTGTCGGGCTTTCGACCTTTTCGACACCGGCGGAACTCGAACATCTGATCAAGGATTCGGGGGTTTCGATCCTGCTGTTCGAGCGCAAGGTCGTGGGCAAGGACTTCGCCGAGATGCTGAACCGGCTCGAGCCGCTGATCGGGTCCGCCGAACCGGGCAGGCTGTATTCGCAGAAGTTTCCCTATCTTCGTCGCCTGGCGATGGTCGATGATGGGCCGGTGGGCGGAGCGGTGGAAAGCTGGGACGCTTTCCTGGCGCATGGCAGCGGGGTTTCGCCGGAACAGGTCGAAGCAAGGGCGGCTGCCGTCAAGCCTTCCGATCCTGCCATCCTGTTCTATTCCTCGGGCTCGACCGGCAAGCCCAAGGGCATCCTCAATGCGCATCGTGGAGTCAACATCCAGAGCTGGCGCTGGCCGCGGGTCTACGCTGTCGAGTCGGAACATCCGGTAAGGACCTGGTCGGCCAACGGCCTGTTCTGGTCCGGCAACTGGAGCCTTGCGCTCGGCGTCGCGCTGGCCAGTGGCGGGGCGATGGTCCTTCAGGCCATCTTCGATCCCGCCGAAGCCATCGCGCTGTTCAAGGCCGAAAAGGTCAGCTTGCCCTACTGCTGGCCTCACCAATGGGCTCAGCTCGAAGCGCAGCCCGAGTGGGATGAAGCCGATCTTTCGAGCTTCTACTACATCGATGCCGAAATCATGCTGCGCAAGCCGCAGAAGACCATCACCCGTTTCCGGTTGGATCCTCGCGCGTCCTACGGATCGACCGAAACCTTCACCATTTCCAGTGTCTATCCCGTCGGCACGCCGCGCGAGGTGTGGGAAGGCAGCAGTGGTGAGCCATTGCCGGGCAACACGATCAAGATCGTCGACCCGGAAACCGGAAAGACGCTGAAGCGCGGCGAGACCGGCGAGATTGCTGTGAAAGGGCCGACGCTCATGCTGGGGTACGTCGGTATCCCGAACGACCAGTCGCTCGATGCGGAGGGTTTCTATCACAGCGGCGATGGCGGCCATATCGACGAGCGTGGGCGGCTGTTCTTCGCCGGTCGCATCAACGATATCGTCAAGACGGGCGGTGCCAATGTCTCGCCCGTCGAGATCGACTGGACCTTGTGCTCCTGCCCCGGCGTCAAGGTCTGCAAGACCACCGGCGTGCCGCACGATACGCTGGGCGAGATGGTGGTTTCGCTGGTGGTGCCCGAGGCCGGCCATGATCTGAGCGAGCAGGACGTGATCTCATTCCTCAAGCAGCGGCTTGCCAGCTACAAGGTGCCGCGCCGCGTGTTGTTCGTAACCGACGAGGACATCGACCTTACCGCCACGGCCAAGATCAAACCGGCCGAAGCGCGCGAACTCGCCGCGCGTATTTTCGAGCGCGAAGAGCAGGCGCCAGCCTGACGTTGTTTTACTGGAGCAGGGTTACGGCTTGCGATGGCGGTGCCGGACCGGGCAGTATGAAATCTTTCCGCAAGCAAGGGACGCATCGCCATGCCCGGCAATACCGACGACCGCCGCCACGCTCCCGCGACCGAGCGCAATCGGGATCCCATTGTCAGCGTGCTGCAAGGCATACTGCCGGAGTCTGGACTGGCACTCGAAATCGCCAGCGGGACCGGCGAGCACGCGATCCATTTCGCGCGGGTATTTCCGGGGCTGACATGGCAGCCGAGCGACCCTTCGGCGGATGCCCGCCAGTCGATCTCCGCCTGGATCGCGGCGGAAGGGTTGAGCAATATGCGCGAGCCTCTGGACCTCGATGCGGCAAGTGAAGACTGGCCCATAGCCAAAGCCTCGGCGATCCTGTGCATCAACATGATCCACATCAGCCCCTGGGAAGCTACCGAAGGCCTGATGCGGGGCGCGGGCCAGCTCCTGGAGACCGGTTCGCCGCTGTATCTCTATGGCCCATACCGCCGGGCCGATCGACCGCTGGAGCCGAGCAATGAAGCCTTCGACCGCGATCTGCGCAGCCGCGATTCGCGCTGGGGATTGCGCGATGTCGAAAAGGTGGCCGAATGCGCCTCGCGGCAGAGGCTGCGACTCGTCAATACGGTCGACATGCCGGCCAACAATCTCTCGCTCGTTTTCCGCAAGGAGTGATCGCACAGGGCGGCAGTAGCGTTGCGTTTGTTTCGGACCGTGCAGCTCGCGCGACGTGCCGAAATTGCGAATTCCAGGCGAATGTGCTATATTATCGGGTATGGCAGGGAAGGATCTAGCCATGCCGCAAACGGATGTCCCGTTATGTTTCAGACGCGCCCGTGAGGAAGTCCTGCTGGCGCTCGGAGCAGCGAGCGCGGAAGACGCCGACGAGCACCGGAAACTGGCCGACGGATATATTACGGAGGCAGTCCACGACCTGCAGTGTGAGCCCGAGCGTGAGCATGACTGGTCAATCCTGGCCTGCGCGGACGCCGAACCGGCCTGAGCCACTTCCATAGATTAAGCGCATCGCGGGCTTCAGGCTTCGCGCGCTCGCGTCTCCCGACCCGAAACTCCTGACCAAGATACGGCCTGTCCGACCCTTGTGCGCGGGCGATTTTCCCGGCTCCGCGTCACTAGCAAGTCAATATCTGAAAACATATATTTCAATGAGACTTCGCGATATGCGAGAGCTATATCGTTCTTGAGCCAAAGGAGATGAGAAGTGAAGAAGGGATTTGCCGACGACATTGAAAAGCTGACCGAGGATAACACGGATTTTCGCCGGGTGATCTATACCGGCCACAACCTCCAGCTTGTACTTATGTCCATCGAACCCGGCGACGAGATCGGTGAGGAGGTCCATGACGACATCGATCAATTCTTCCGCGTCGAGGCCGGCGAGGGCGAAATCACGATCGACGGGACGGTCCACAAGGTCAAGGCCGATGACGCAGTGATCGTTCCGCAGGGTGCGCGCCACAATGTTGTCAGCACCGGCAAGGAAGCGCTTAAGCTGTACACGATCTACGGCCCGCCCGAGCACAGGGACGGCACTATCCACGAGACCTGCGCCCAGGCGAACGTCAGCCACGAACATTTCGACGGAAAGACGACGGAATAGGCGCCAATCGGCAATCTGTGCTAGCGGTGCCCCCGGTATCCACGGGATAGAGAGGGGGCACTTGGCCACGCGCGAAAACCCGTTCCGCAATCTGCCGCAGGTGCAGAAGCTGCTGGAGATGCCGGCAGCCGCGTCGATGATCGCGCGCTTCGGCCATGGCGCCGTTGCCGATGCGCTGCGCAATACGCTTGCGGAGCTTCGCGAGCAGATCGGTGCCGGTCTGCTCGCTGCCGCGCCCGATGCGGATTCGGTGCTGACTCGCTCGGGCGAAGCGCTGGCGCAGCGTGTGCGGCCGGGGTTGCGCCGCACGATCAACGCCACCGGCATCGTCCTCCACACCAATCTCGGCCGCGCGCCACTGGCGCAGGAGGCGATTGCCGCCGTGGCCGAAGTTTCGGCTGCCTACTGCAATCTCGAGTTCGACCTGGATGGAGGCAAGCGCGGCTCGCGGACCCAGACACTGGAGCCGTTGCTGGAACAGGTGACGGGTGCCGAGGCGGCGCTGGCCGTAAACAACGGTGCGGCGGCGGTTCTGTTGGCGCTCAGCGCTCTCAGCCGGGGCGGGGAAGTCATCGTCTCGCGCGGTGAACTCGTTGAGATCGGCGGGGGCTTTCGTGTCCCCGACGTGATCCGGCAGGGCGGAGCACGTCTGGTCGAAGTGGGTTCGACCAACAAGACGCGGCTCGAAGACTACGGGGAGGCCATCACTGCGGAAACGCGGGTGCTGCTCAAGGTCCACCAGAGCAATTTCCGCACGATCGGTTTCACTGCCGAAACCGGCATCGGTGAGCTTGCTGTCCTTGCGCGCGAGCACGATCTGCTGGTCGTCGCCGATCTCGGCAGCGGCCTGCTCCAGCGAACCCCGGCGACGGCGGAGCCGACAGTCGGCGAAGTGCTGGCCGCCGGCGCCGACCTCGTGACCTGCAGCGGCGACAAGCTGCTCGGCGGACCGCAGGCGGGGCTGATCCTCGGAAGCAAGGCGGCGGTCGACCCGCTGCGCCGGCATCCGCTGCTGCGCGCGGTGAGGCTCGACAAGATGTCGCTCGCCGCGCTCGAAGCGACGCTGAGGCTGCATCGCGACCAGCCCGAGCGCATCCCGGTGCTGCGCATGCTGGGCCAGTCGGAAGATGAATTGCAGGCCCGTGCCGAACGGCTGCAGGCCATGATCGGCAGCGGGACGGTCGAAGCCGCTGACGCCTTTGCCGGCGGCGGCTCGCTGCCCGAGGAACGCATTGCCAGCCGGGCGCTGGCGCTCGACCCCCCAATGGGTGTCGACCGGGCGGCCACCCTGCTGCGATCGGGCGAGCCGGCGGTCGTCGGGTGCATCCGGCAGGACCGGCTGTTGCTCGACATGCTGACCGTCGCCGATGCAGACCTGCCCGAACTGGCGGAGGCGCTGAAAGCGGTGCTGGCGTGAGCCGTATCGTCTGCGGCGTGATCGGCCATGTCGATCACGGCAAGACGGCCCTGGTCCGCGCATTGACCGGTGAGGATACCGACCGGCTGACCGAGGAGAAGCAGCGCGGCATATCCATCGCGCTGGGCTTCGCGCATTTTTGCGTCGGGCCGGAGCTGGATGTCGACCTGATAGACATGCCCGGCCACGAGCGGTTCGTGCGCACGATGATCTCGGGCGCAACCGGCATCGACGCGGTGCTGCTGGTGGTGGCTGCCAACGAAGGGGTCATGCCGCAGACCGTCGAGCATCTCGACATCGCTTCGCTGCTCGGGCTTCGGCGCGCGGTGGTCGCGGTGACCAAGACCGATCTTGTCGAGCCGGACGAAGCCGGACTGGTCGCCGAGGAAGCGTTGGGCCTGCTGGCCCGGCGGGGCATGGAAGCCGGAGCGCCAATCATGACTTCCGCGCAGGACGGCACAGGCATAGAGGCGTTGCGGGCGGCGCTGAAGCAGCTCGCCGCCGGACAGCGGGAGCGCGCTGATCACGGCATCGCCTATCTTCCCATCGACCGCGCCTTTTCCATGGCCGGCCATGGCCCGGTGGTGACCGGGACTTTGCGTGGCGCACCGGTGTCGCCGGGGCAGAAACTTGAACTGCTGCCTGCGGGCCGGGAGCTGCGGGTGCGCGCCGTGCAGGTCCATGGCACACGCGTCGATGCGGCCCGGCCCGGTCAGCGCGCTGCTGTCAATCTGCGCGATGTCGAGGCGGGCCAGCTCAAGCGCGGCATGGCGCTCGCCGAGCCGGGAACTTTGGCGCTTTCGCAATGGCTGACCATCGCGATCGGCGCGGTGGCCGGCTCTCCCGCGCTGAAAAACGGAATGCGCCTGCGCGCCCTCTTCGGCACGGAGGAAGTGGATGCGCGCCTGCGCTTGCTCGACCGCGATGTGCTGGAGCCCGGCGAGAGCGGCTTCGCCCAGCTCCACCTCGCCGAAGTGGCAGCGGTACCTGCTCGCGAACATGCGATCCTGCGCATCGCCTCGCCCGCGCAGACTGTGGCCGGTGGCCGGATTCTCGAGCCCGTCGCTCGGCGCAGGCGCCGCAACGCACCGGATATCCTGAGGCGCCTTCGGGACCTGCGTGACTTGCCGCCGCCCGAGCTGATCGCGGCGGAAACGGAGCGGGATACGGTCGGCGGAACGAGCTTGGCCCAGCTTTCGCAGCTCACTGCGCTTGCGCAGAGTCATATCGAGGAACTGCTTCAGGCACTGCCCGTCATTGTCACACGCAAGGGCCTGATCTTCCGCAAGGCTGAGCTGGAGGCCCTACTGGCGCAACTTCCCGCCCTGCTCGGACCTCACGCCACGGGCCTTTCCCGCAATCAGCTGATTTCCGCCCTGCCGGGAACGCGTGCGGCCCTGCTCGACGAGGCCCTGTCGCGGTCGATCGCCAATGGCGACCTCGCCAAGCGCGGCAGCCAGTTCGTCGTTCCTCGCCCGGAGGAAGAACGGGCGCGGGCTCGCGGGGATGCGGAACTGGCCGAACGGATTGCCGAGACCCTGCGGCTCGGCGGCCTCTCGCCACCCAATCCGGGCGCCATCCTCACCGATGCGGCCGCGAAGCGCGCCGTCGAGCGATTGTTGCGCAAGGGCACGCTGATCCGCGCCGTCGACCGCGCCAAAGGGCGGGAGATGCTATTCCACCGCGATGCCGTGGATGAGGCCAAGCGCCGTCTGGAACCGCTTTTCGCGGACGGCTCCGGCCTGCTGGTGACGGAGATCGGCGCAGTGCTCGGCATCTCGCGCAAATTCACCATGCCGTTGCTCGATCACCTCGATACGATCCGCTTCACACGCAGGGAAGGCGACCGGCGAGTTCTGGACCGCGTTCCGGATTCGGAACAACAAACCTGATCCGGGACATTGACTTTCCGGTGTAGCTGTTCGAGTGATGCACTCGGAAGATCCGCCCGGGCGCTGTGAAGACTGTTGGATAGGATGCGTCTGCCTTGACCAGGCCGCTCAAGAACCTGTGTGAGATCGCCGTGATCGGCGGCGGGCTGGCTGGCCTTGCCGCTGCGCGCCATGCCGCTCGGCTTGGCCGGCTGGTCACCCTGTTCGAAGGCAGCGGCATGTATGGCGGGCAGGTCGCCACTGTCGATGAAGTCGACGGCCTTGCCGCGCCCGGCCATTTTTCCGGGCAGGACGTGGCGATCCATCTGCTGGAAGAGGCCCAAAAGGCCGGCGTTCATGTCGTCGAGGTGCCAGTCGCCAAGGTGTCGGCCGGCGAAAAGCTGGCAATCACCGATGAGGAAGGCCGCACCTATCATCCCGATGCCATCGTCGTCGCTTCCGGCGCGAGCCTCAGAAAGCTTGGCGTGCCGGGCGAAGAGGAATTTGCCGGCCGGGGCGTTTCGCGCTGCGCCACCTGCGACGGCGGTTTCTTTCGCGATCAGGATGTCGCCGTGATCGGCGGCGGCGATGCGGCGGTCACCGAAGCGCTCGTGCTTGCCAGGCTCTGCCGCGAAGTGGTGATGGTGTGTCGTGGCCCTCTCAAGGCGAAACGCGTCTATGTCGACAGGCTCGATGCGCGGGAAAACGTGCGTTTCGTCTGGGACAACGAAGTCGCCGAGATTGTGGGCGAGGATGAGGTTGCCGGTCTGCGCCTTCGCAATGTCAAGGGCGGGGCGACTTCCGAACTCGCTTGCGCCGGCGTATTCCCCTTCATCGGCGTCGAACCCAATACAGGCTTCATGCCCGCGAAATTGCGTACGAAAGGTGGCCACCTCGAGGCGGATGGCGGCGGCAACACGTCCGACCGTCGCATATTCGCTGCGGGGGCAGTGCGTGCGGGCTATGGCGGCAACGTCACGCAGGCCATGTCGGAAGGTGTAAGTGCAGCCGAAGCGGCCGTCGGGCTGCTGGCGAGTTGATCGAGTGATTTGTTGTGAAAGGTAGGCCTATGGCGAAGAAATCGACCGGAGAAGGGCTGTACGAAGTCGTATGGCCGTCCGGCGAGCGCAAGCAGAGGATACGGCCGCTGGCAAGGCGGCTGGACACGCTCAACGGCAAGACGGTGGCCCAGCTGTGGGACTACCTGTTTGCCGGCGACGAGGTCTTCGCCGCGCTCGAGGAGAAGATTGCCGAGCAATATCCGGACGTGAAATGGGTCAGCTGGCGTGAGTTCGGCACTACCCATGGAGTGAACGAGAAGGAACTGCTCGCCTCGCTGCCGCAGCGTTTCAAGGAATTGGGAGTAGACGCCGCCATATCCTGCATGGCGTGCTGAGGTTCTTGCACGCCCGCCGTGTTGCGGGCCAGTGAAGCGTGCGAGAAAGCCGGGTTTCCCACTTCCTCTCTAGTTTGCGAAGGTTTTCTGGGGCAGGCGGCCGCTACCTCGGTGGGGCTGGGTATGCCCAATATGCCCGTGGCCAAGATCGTCGGCCATCCGGGCGCGCAGACCAATGAGGAGATCCGCGAATTTGCCAGGGCGGTGACTGCCGAGCAGGTTATCGACAACCTGCTGACGCAACCCGAACAGGCCGAGTTCCCCGAAGAACCCAGCCCGCGCGACATCGTGTTCCGTGGCACTTTCGAGGAAGTGAGCGCCTTCTTCTACGAGCAGGAGTGGAGCGACGGCTTGCCGATCGTTCCGCCCACGATCGAGAAGGTCGAGGAGTTCCTGGGCTTTACCGATCGCGATCCGGACGAGATCCTCGGCATTGCTCTGCCAGAAAGCCGGGCCGTCACCGTCTGGGCGACGGCGGTCAATGGCGTGATGGCCGGATGCCGGCCGGAATACATGCCGGTTCTTGTGGCGCTCGCCGAGGCGATGGTTGATCCGATCTACGGCGTCGAGCACA
>JAGREL010000118.1 GCA_020446575.1 Novosphingobium sp.
AGCCTGGGCACGGTCTCGAGGTTGTGGTTGTAGACATCGGGGCCGGCGGCAACGATGGCTTCCACCGCCGCCCGCATCTTGCCCCGGAAATCGGGCGTCAGGATCTCGATTGTGGTGTCAGGGGCACTGCGGCGCAACGCCTCGATCACGAGCACGAACTGTTTGGCGCCGCCGTCCGGCAAATCGTCGCGATCGACCGACGTGATGACGATATGCTCCAGCCCGAGCTTGCCCGCGGCTTCCGCGACGTGCTCAGGTTCGTCGGGATCGACTTTTCCGGGCATGCCGGTCTTGACGTTGCAGAAAGCGCAGGCCCGCGTGCAGGTGTCCCCGAGGATCATCACCGTGGCATGCTTGTTCTTCCAGCATTCGCCGATGTTGGGGCAAGCGGCCTCTTCGCACACGGTATTGAGGTTGAGGCGACGCATCAGGTCGCGCGTCTCTCCGAATTCCTTTGAAGTCGGGGCCCGGACGCGGATCCATTCGGGCTTGCGCCGGCGTTCTGGCTGCGGTGCGTTCGCAAGATCGTTCATCCGGTCCAGATAGGAGCATGTTTCCGGCCTTGCCAGTCCCATTATCCCGAGCCATGGAATGAGGCATGAGCGATGACCTTTCTCCCGAACTGTCCCGGCTGATCGCCGGCTATCACCGATTCCGCCAGATCGGCTGGACGCCGCACCGGGATCGCTGGAAAACCCTGCGCGAAGGCCAGCAGCCCGAAGTGATGATCATCGCCTGTTCCGACAGCCGCGTCGATCCCGCACAGATCTTCGATGTGGCCCCCGGCGAGGTCTTCATCTTGCGCAACGTTGCGGCACTGGTGCCGCCTTTCGAGACGACACCGGGCCATCATGGCGTTTCGGCGGCGCTCGAATTCGCAGTGCAGGTGCTGAAAGTGAAGGAAATCCTGGTGATGGGCCATGGCATGTGCGGCGGTTGCAAAGCCGCGCTGACCCAGGAACTGCACGGAACGCAACCCGGCGAAGGCGGCTTCATTGCCGACTGGATCGGGCTGCTGGACGAAGTGCGTGGCCCCATCGCCAGCGAGAAGGGCACCGAAGGCCGCGAAGCGGAGCGGGCGATGGAGCAGGCCGCGGTCCGCGTGAGTCTTCAGAACTTGCGCACCTTCCCTTGTATTCGCCGCAATGAGCGCGAGGGGCTCATTCAGCTGCGCGGTGCTTTTTTCGCCATTTCCGATGGCGTACTGCACGTCCTTGACGAGCCCAGTGGCGTATTCCTGCCGATGGTGCAGGAACAATAAGGGGCGGCAGTTGCCTGCCGCCCCATGATGTCAGTTTCCGGAAGGCAGTTGTCTACTGCGTAGCCGCTGCGGTCGCAGGAGCAGGCGTCGGCATGACCTTGCTCGCAGCGTAAGACGACCACAACCGCGCGATCGGCTGACGTTTGCCTGTCACTTTGGCGAAGGTTTCCTGCGCGGCGGCATATTTGCCCTGATCGACCTGGGCAATGCCGAGCCGGGTCAGCACGCGTGGCATGTCGGCACCGGGCTTGCCTAGCGCAATCGTGTAGAGTTCCTCGGCGTTCGCCGGCTCACCGTAGCTGAGCAGCGCATCGGCAGCACCGGTCACGGTAGCTTCCGTCGCAGAGGCTTTGCGGGCATCGCGCTCATAACTGGGTAGTGACGCCTTGTCCGCGGCTATGCGCTCGGTTGCCTGCTTCTTTGCGTCCGAAACAAAAGTGTCGTTCGCTCTCAGCTTGCCGGACGCCAAACCGGCGTTGATGACGGCGTTCACTTCGCCGGGCAGGCGGCGCGGGTCGGCAGCCTGGATGTATTCGACATAGTCGCGCTCTTCGGCGTAGCTGTTCGTCCGGCCCATCAGCCGCATCAGGTCGAGTGTTTCCTGCGACGCGAAACCGCCGAGTTCGCGGATGATGGTTGCTGCCGCGCCCCAATTCTCCGAAGTCGGATAGTCGCGGACGAGCATGACGGCGAAGTCCGTCGTCTCGCTCATCATCCCCGCCTTGTACGCGGAAGCGAGGCCGCGGCGGTACCAGGCTTCCGGAGCAAGCGTACCGCTTGCCTCGCGACTGGC
Source organism: Novosphingobium sp. (assembly GCA_020446575.1). Lineage (GTDB taxonomy): Bacteria > Pseudomonadota > Alphaproteobacteria > Sphingomonadales > Sphingomonadaceae > Novosphingobium. Next base: position 2,055 of record JAGREL010000118.1, read on the forward strand.
GAGAGCATGTTTCAGCACCGCCAGGCCCTGTGCGGCCTGGTTGTCACTGATGTAGGATTCGGCCAGGATCACTTCGGAATTGTTCTCGGTAAATCCGCCGTCGACTCCGCGCTGCAGGTATTGATGAGCCTCGGCGTAGTCACCCGCCTGATAGGCGAGTTGGCCGACGATTGCATTGAACCGCGGAATGCTTCCGGGATCGGCCTTGCCGCTGGCGAGCATAGTCTTAAGGCCCGTGCGCTGCAGGCTGGGATCACCAGCTACCGAACCGAGATTGACCGCAAGCGAGCCGGCCAGGAAACGGTCGTCGTCGCTTTCGATGGCCGCAAAGGCCTGGTCGAGTTGGGCTTTCTCGGGAGCGATCGCGCTGTTGACGGCCGCATAGGCAGCATCGATCTGCTGCTTGTTGCCCGATTGCAGCGCCGCGTTCAGCTGGTCCCGGGCGGCGGTCACGTCGGCGCGGCCTTTCGCTGCCTCGATCGCGGTCTGGGCCGGCCCCGCGACAGCCACGAAGCCCTTGGAAAATTGAAGTTTGGGGGCCTTGTCTTTCTTCTTGGCGATTGCCGGGCTCGAAACCACGGTTCCACCGGCAACAACGCCAAGCGCCAAAGCGATACCAAGCGCCGAACGGAAAATCGGATTTCCGGATTTCGGCTCGCTGGTCCGGATCATAATCATTCTCTCCTTAGTCACGCGGCGTCGCACGGATGCATTTGCTGCCGCCCCTATAGCAATCATGCCACGCTACTGACGACGAAACGTCTGCTTGGCAACCGCCAACGGCCTACAGCCAAACCACTGAACCGCGATTGAATGCGGTTCACCGTATCCGTTCAGCTTGTTTCTGCAAATGTGGAAAACCCGGCCTGGTTTCGGCCCGAACATGTGGTCTCGCTGGCATTCCCCGCACCTTTGGCCTAGGCCGGAACCTCAAAATGTCCTGTCAACAAGAACGATAACAGCGCGTGAGCGACGACACCGAAATTCTAGACACTCCTCCGCCTTCTGGGGAATACAGCCGCGTCGACATCGTCGACGAAATGAAGTCCAGCTACCTCGATTACGCGATGAGCGTGATCGTCGCCCGGGCGCTGCCCGACGTGCGCGA
>JAGREL010000119.1 GCA_020446575.1 Novosphingobium sp.
GCTCGGCAAGGGCCTGAGCGATGCCCCGACCGTGCTCGACCACGTCGCGGACAAACCCGCCGAGCGTTGGCACCCCGCCGATGTCCATGGCAGCCCTGCCATTGGCCCTAGCGATAACCTCGGCGGGGGCGAAACCGATCCGTGCCGCCTGGTTGCGCCATTGCTGGCCAAGCGCGCTGCGATCCTCGATCGTCTGCTTTGCAGCACGCGTCATGAGGTTGGCGGCATTGCGCGCGGCCAGCCCCTTGCCGTTCATCCCTTCAAGCGCGGCAACGATTTCGGCGCGGCGGGAACTGAAGGCATCGCGGACGTGCCGGGGCACCCCCGCCGCTTCAAAATTGCCATGCTTGCCGGTCTCGCCGATTTCGTAGCCGAGCTTTTCAACCGAGAGCCGGAAGCGCGCCATGGTCATCGCATTGAGGAGCGTATTGTGCTCCCAGAGCTTGTCATTGCGAAGCGCCCGCCACTTGCCATCAGGCCCCTGGGTCACGTTGGCGACGACGGCATGGATGTGGGCATTGGGCTCCTGGTTGCGGTTGGTGTCGTGCTGGAATAGCGCCACGAGCAGGTTGCCGGTCTGGGCGATCTTCTCACGTCCGCGCACCTCGATGCGGGTTTCAGCAAGGTTCTTTTCCGCCCAGGCGAGCGTCTCCTTCACGGCTGCGGCGTAGGCATCGATGATCCGCTTGTCGCCGCCGACAAGCGCGAGGAGCGACCAGCTCTTGGGCATGGAAAACGTGAGATCGGTCCCGGCACGATGCTCGCGCCCGTCGCTGCCAACCCGGCTGCCATCGGGCAGCATTCCTTTGAGCACAGCTTCGAATAGGCGCGCATCGACCCGGCCCTCGAGGCCCTGACGCTCCGCGCCCTTGCCGAACCATTCGCCGGACCGGTCGGCATCGGCCCGGGTATAGTAGTTGTCCGAGGCAAAATAATTGGCGGCGCCGCCGGCCGTGCGCACGTTGGCTGCGGAAAGCATGGTGTGGGCTCCTCCTGCAGCGCCGCCGTCAGCGGTCAGATATCCATATCGACATCGCCGAAGCCGCGATCATCTTTGGCAGACGGATCAGGCTCGGTGAGGCCATCTTCAAGCATCAGCTTGCGCGCTTCCGTCGCCGCATTCGGTGCTCGCTGTCGCTCCTCGGAAGCCAGCCCGGACCGCGTCCCCACAGGGCGAGGCGCGTCGCTGCGCACGCCTTCGCCCTTGGCCGGTTCCTGACCATCGGCTGCCCCGGCCTTGAGCACGCTGTCCTTGGGCATGGCAGGGGCATTTTCCCGAACTTTTGCCGTGTCCGGCTGCTCCGCCTGCGCTGGCCCTCCGGCGGCATCAGGCACACCGGTTGCGGTCCGTATGTCGCGATCGGCCACGCTGCCCGGTGCGGTTGCTGGTGCTGGCAATGCCGGTGTCTCGTCCTGGACGGGCTTTGCCTTGGCAGCGCGTTCGAGCGCCAGTTCGCCCTGCTTGGGGACAACCCGTTTGCCGGCACCATCATCATTCGACGAGGGGTGCTCGGAGGCGGAATTTCCGTCCTCAGGCAGCCATGGCTTTTGCGGGTTCCCGGGTGTCCCGCCCCCTTCCGGCCCACGTTCATCGCCGGCTCTGCGAATGAACGGCTCGGCTCGTCTCCTACGTGTGACCGGCGTCAACTTTACCGGTGCTGCCGGGAAACCGTCGGGGAACTTGATGTAGCCCGATAGACGCGCGAGGTTCATCAACTGGTCGGGCAGCAGCAGCGGCTCGATGTGCTTGCGCGAGGTCAGGCTGACCGCATCGCGCGCGTTGTTGTAGCCGTAGGTGTAACCCTCCTCCATATCGCGCACCTGGGTGTGGCCGATGAAGTCGGAGCACCATGTGGCAGTCTCGCGGTCGGCGGTGCCGAGGATCAGCTTGGTCCTGGCAAGCGATGAAAGCGTCATCGCCATGTTCTCACCGTAGACTTCCTTGAGCTTGGCATAGGCATGGATGCCGGTGACGATCGCGCCGCCGAAATTGCGCGCGGTCTGAAGGCCCTTCTCGAGTGCCGGCAGGCGGTGCAATGCTCCGAGCTCATCGACAAAGAACCAGACGCGCAAGTCCCTGGTCCGATCGAGCGTCATCAGCGTGTTCATCGCCAGATCAAGCCAGACAGTGAGCAGCTGCGAACACACACTCATGTCAACATATCGCGCCGAGATGAACACCATCGAGCCCGAACCATCGTCCTGCTCGACCCATTGCCGGAGCGAGAAGCGGCGCCCGCTTTGCGGCAAAAGCTTCAGCGCCTTGGCGTTGGCATTGAACACGGCGCGGATCGATTCCGCCATGCGTGCAGCCTCGGGGGCAGTGAGCGGGTCGGCGATCGTACCGCGCATCAGCCGGTGCACCGATGCCAGGTCCGCCGTCATCAGTTCTGACGCCAGCGCCTCGTTCGTCCCCTGTCCGCGCGCGCGCAACTTCAGGCACATTTCGACGAACAACAGGCGCGCGGCGAGCACCCAGAACTGCTCCGACCCACCACCATCGTGCGGCACGAGTGCCTCGGCCGCGGCCGTAAACTCGGCCTCGTCGCGGCACTCGTCGAACACGCTCCACCGCGGACAGCGCGCATCAAGCGGGTTGAGGATGACATCCCGGCTGCTGTCGTAGAAATGCTCGATGAAAGTGCCGGTCAGGTCGAAGATCACCGCGCGCTGGCTGCGACTGCGCGCTTCCTCGATCATGTCTGACAAGGCGACGGTCTTGCCCATGCCGGTCGTGCCGATGAGCATCGCGTGGCTCTGCTCGAGCCGCCAGGGATAGCTGACCTTAGCGAGCTTCGACGGGCGATACGGAAAGACCGTAGCGAGTTCGCCCGGCATACAGAGCCGCCAGCGCCATCCCATCGCCTGGGTCAAATCCTTCGCCCGTTCGGCGAGGTTGTGGACACGGATTTCCTCGACCAGTTCGGGCAGGGTCGCCAGCATGGCGCCGCGCTCGTGCTTGCGCTCCTTGGACTTGCGACCAAAGCGGGCAGCGAACCAGTAAAACAGGGCGAACGCCGGTAGGAGGGCGAGAGCCGAGCGCCACAGGACGCCTGTGAGAATGTCCACCATGTGGCCCCATGCACGGACCACCGGCGGGAAATTTTGGACCATCGCGATGGGGAACTGTACGGTCCCGCCAAAGCCTGTTTCGAGCGCCACCTGCTTGGCGGGATCGAACTCCATGAAGCCGTAGGCAGAGGCATAGAGCCGCATCCAGACAAGGTAGGTTTCGTGGTCTGTCAGCCCGCCCGAAAGCATCCACCATGACATCGAGGAAATGACGGCAAGCGCAATGAGCAGCGGTCCCTTGAGGCCGGCGGCGAACATGAAACCGAAGTGGCCGAGGAGCTGGCTGCCGCGCGTGAAGTTG
>JAGREL010000120.1 GCA_020446575.1 Novosphingobium sp.
GGTGCATTCAACCGCTCTGCCACCTGTCCGCTTGGAAAAACGCGGCTAGCCTCATGCAGCAAAAGCTGCAAGCATGGCTGACGAACTTTGTGGGAGAAGGTTGAATATGAACGGGCAGGATATCGCTGCGGTCGTCAATGTCGTCAATCTCTACCCGATTGCAGTCGACAGCCTGCAATGGAGCCTTTTCGATCAGACCTTCACCGATGACGTGCATGTCGATTTCGGCGGCCAGGCCGTCTGGGACGGACTTGAACCGCTGAAACAGGTTTTCGACATTATCCACCGGCCATTCAAGGCCACGCAGCATGCAACGCGCGGTCATCACGTCACCATAGACGGAGACAGGGCAACCTGCCTCAGCTACGTCCACGGGCGCTTCATCAGGGAAGTGCCGGAAGGCGGCAACATGTTCGAATCGACCGGCTGGTACGATGACGCTCTGGTCCGCACGGCCGACGGCTGGCGCATCAGCAACCGGTCTTGCCGGACGGTCTGGTGGGGCGGCAATCCCCTGGTCCTGCAGACGTCGCCCGACGTGAATGTCGAACATGTCCTCGATGCGCTGAGTGTGGAAGTGGAAGCTGGCCGCATCGGTCACTTCAACGCAATGCTCGGGACGGCCGGCTAGGCCGAGAATCTCACCGGGAGAGGTTGGGCCATATCCACACGCCTGGGAAATAACCGGCGAAACGGCAGCGATTATCGTTCACAAAACGCTGAATCCGTGCGATATTCCCTTTGATGAGTCGTCGGACCAGCCTTGGCAGGATTGGGGCGCTTGGGCTGCTCGCGGCGCTCATGCTGCCACCCATGCCTGACCTGCAGGCGCAATCGGGTCCGATCGGAAGCTTCGATGCCTACATGCAGCTTGTCGCCGCCAAGGCGCGGGGCGAGGGTGTGAGCGAAGCTACCATCACGCAGATGACATCCGGGCTCACTGCCAATCCGCGGGTTATCGCACTGGACCAGAGCCAGCCAGGCCGTCAGCCAGCTCCGCCGCCGATGGCGCCCTACCTGCGCCGGCACGTCGATTCGGTGCGCATTGCCGGAGGACACAGGATCTACGCCCAGACGGCGGGCAGCCTGCTTCCCGCCATCGAGCGGGAATATGGCGTTCCGGGCAAGATGCTGATCGCCATCTGGGGACACGAGACCAATTACGGCAGCTACACCGGGGATTTCGACCTTGCCCGTTCACTTGCCACGCTTGCCTGGGAAGGGCGCCGCCGCGATCTGTTCGAAGGCGAGTTCATCGCCCTGCTGAAGATGGTCGACATGGGCGTGCCACGCTATCGCCTCAAGGGAAGCTGGGCGGGTGCCTTCGGCAATCCGCAGTTCCTGCCGAGCGTCTATCTGACGACAGCGGTCGACGGTGATGGCGATGGCCGGCGCGATTTGTGGAGCAGCCGGGCCGATACGCTCGCTTCCATCGCCAACTATTTCCGGATGGCCGGCTGGCGGGCCGGAGAGCCCTGGGGCGTGCGTGCATCGGTGCCGTCCGGTTTTAGCTGGGCATCGGTCACCCCCAAGCTCAAGGCGCCTTCATGCGAACGCGTGCACGAACGCCATTCGGCCTGGAAGACTGTTTCGGAGTGGCGCAGGCTGGGCGTCGCTCCGCTCGACCCGATCGGCAGCGACACCATGGCATCGCTGTTCCAGCCCGACGGACCCGGCACTCCGGCATACCTCTTAACCGGGAATTATAGGGTTATCCTTCAGTACAATTGCTCGAACTACTACGCGCTGTCCGTGGGGCTACTCGCCGATGAAATTGTCCGTTAACCGTGCACTGCCGCTTGCGGCACTGATTCTTCTCAATGGTTGTGCTTTCGAAGGCGGAAAGGCCCCGCCGCTACCGCCCCCTGCGCAGTACGGGCCGGCCGCGGATTTTCCGATGGTGATCGGCGATCCGTTTACCATTGACGGTGTCACCTACACTCCCGTCGACAAGCTGAATTACGATGAAGTGGGCTATGCGTCGGTAGCTTCCGACGGCGAAACCGTCGTGACCGGCGCGCACAAGACCCTGCCGTTGCCGAGCTATGTCGAAGTCACTTCGCTTGTCAGCGGCAAAACCATCCTCGTCCGCCTCCAGGACCGGGGGCCGATGAGCAACGACCTGCTTACCGAACTCTCGCCCGGTGCCGCCGCACAACTCGGCATTGAGGCCGAAGGCAAGGCACCGGTGCGGGTGCGCCGGGTCAATCCGCCAGAGACGGAAAGGGCCATGCTCCGGAGCGGAAAGCAGGCTCCGGAGCGGATGGACACGCCCAGGCCGCTGGTCAACGTGCTGATGCGCAAGCTCAAGGCACAGGAACCGCTCGCCTTGAAACCGGCTCCCGCGCCGACGCCTGCTCCCGCATCGGAGCCGAGTCCTGCCGCGAAGCCGGCACCGAGTCCGTCTCCCGCACCGGCAGCCGCTTCGTTGCCTGATGCCAAGCCGGCTGCCTCGTCGAAACCCACCCAGACAGCGGGTTCCGGCGGGCTGCTTGTCCAGGCTGCGGCATTTTCGACCAAGGACCGCGCCGACAAGGCCGCGGCCGCGATTGGCGGCAAGGTCAGCAAGCCGGGCAAATACTGGCTGATGCAGCTTGGGCCTTTCGCGACCGGAGCAGAGGCCGAAGCCGCGCTGGCGAAGGCCAAGGCTGCGGGTTATAGCGACGCTCGAATCCTGCGCGGCGACTGATTGGCCTCATGGCGATCGTCCGGGCGCCGGCAACACGAGATCGGCGTGAAGGGGCGAAGCGGTTGAGAGCGTTATTGCTGGCCTTGCTGGTGCTGGCGGTTCCCGGCGCCGCATGGCCGGTCGACGCCGGTTTACCCTCCGGCAGGCTGTCTCCCGTGCCTCCTGAACAGGTTGGGGCCGTCCCCGTATCCCTGCTTGCCGATATGGGCTCGGGCCAGGTTCTCCACGCCCATAACGCCGACCTGCACTTCGCTCCGGCCTCGATGACGAAGGTAATGACCGCCTATCTCGCGTTCGAGCTGATTGCCCGTGGCAAGCTCTTGCCGGAACAGCATTTGATCGTTTCGCCGGAAACCGCCGCCGAATGGAACGGCAAGGGCACGTCCATGTATCTCAGGGCGGGCGAAAGCGTCAGCGTCGATATGTTGCTGCACGGATTGGCGACGGCATCGGCCAACGATGCCGCGATTGTACTAGCGGAAGGCTTTGCGGGCGATGTGCCGTCCTGGACCGGGCTCATGAACGCCGAGGCACGAAGGCTGGGCATGAACGACAGCCATTTCAACACGCCCAACGGCTGGCCGGACAACGGCAAGACCTATGTCACCGCCACGGATCTGGTGAAACTGTCGAAAGCGCTCATCACCCGCCATCCCGCTCTGTACCATCGCTATTTCGGCCGGAAGCGGTTCGAATGGCATGGCGCGGTGCTGCAAAGCCATGATCCGACTGTGGGTATCGTGCGGGGAGCGGATGGGATCAAGACAGGCTACACGCGGGAAGCCGGCTACAATTTCCTGGGCTCGGCCGAGCGCAGGGGAAGGCGTCTGGTCATGGTAATCGGCGGGGCGGAAAGTGGTGCACAGCGAGCCAAGGCCTCGCGGGAACTGCTCGAATGGGGATATTCCGCCTGGAAGGCCCGGCCCCTTTTTGCCGCGCGCGCACCAATCGGCGAGGCAAGGGTTCAGGGAGGGCAGGCAGGCGCTGTGCCACTGGTTGCCGACAGTCCGGTCTACGCGGCCATCCCGCAAGCCGGTGGCGAAGCCATCTCGCTACGGATTGTCTATGATGGCCCGCTTGTCGCACCGATCGCCGTCGGGGCCGAGGTGGGGCAACTCGAAATCCGGGTCGGCGACGGCGAGGCCGGCCATGTGCCACTCTATGCCGGCCGGGCCGTCAGGGAAGCAGGGCCATTGGACCGGTTGCGGAACGGGCTTATGAACCTGATTCCATGAGTCCGGGAAAATTCATATCGCTGGAGGGCGGGGAAGGGGCCGGCAAGTCCACCCAGGCACGGCTGCTTGCCGATGCCTTGCGTGGGCATGGGCTGGAGGTCGTCATTACTCGCGAACCGGGGGGGACACCCGGCGCGGAAAAGATCCGGGAGCTGCTCCTCGGCCTCGGTGGCGATGGCTGGAATCCGCGCGCCGAGGCGCTGCTGTTCGCCGCGGCCCGCTCCGATCATGTCGAACGGCTGATCCGTCCCTCGCTTGCCGCCGGCAAATGGGTGATCTGCGACCGATTCATCGATTCGACGCGCGCCTATCAAGGCGGCGGGGGCGGGCTCACCGACGAAGACATCATGGCGCTGCATCGTGTCGGCAGCGAAGGGCTGCTGCCAGACATGACCCTGCTGATCAGTGTGTCGCCCGAGGAGGTCGCAAGGCGATTGACCAGACGCGATGGCGACGAGACCGACCGCATCGGCGGGCGCGATGCCGACTACCACGCCAGAGTACAGCAGGCTTTCGAAGCTTTCGCCGAGGCCGAGCCGGAGCGGTTTGTCCGGATCGACGGCAATGGCGCGGTTGAGCAAACGCATGCCCTGATCGTGCAGGCAGTCTCGCCTATGCTGGAGCGCGCTTCGTGAGCGGCGGCGGACTGCTCGGCCATGATGCGGCCTGGCGGGAATGGCGCGCCGCGCTCGCATCCGAACGATTGCACCACGCCTGGCTGCTTGCCGGGCCAAAAGGAGTGGGAAAGGGCTCTTTCGCGCGCGCCGCGGCACAGGAACTGGTTGCCGAACCCGGCGTCCAGCAGCCCGCACTGGAAGCGCACCCCGACATATTGCCGCTCGAAAAGCTTCCTGACAGTGAGGAAGACGCCAAACGGCGCGAGCAGGGAAAGCCTTTCAAGACCAAACGGAACATCACTGTCGATCAGGTCCGCGCGATGCAGCAGCGGCTGACCACGCGGCCGACGCTCGGCAGGCGCCGGGCGATCATCATCGATCCGGCCGATGACATGGAGAAGGGCGCTGTGAACGCGCTGCTCAAAAGCCTGGAAGAACCTCCGCAAGGCACGTTCTTCCTGCTCGTTTCGCACCAGTCCGGCCGATTGCCGCCGACAATCCGCTCGCGCTGTCGCAACCTTCGATTCCCTCCGCTCGAACCCGGCGATCTGGATGGGATTCTGCGCCACGAGGCCCCGGATGCGGATGACCAGACCCGGGCCGCGGCAATCGCTGCCGCCCAAGGGTCGCCAGCCGCCGCGCTGGCCTTTGTCGATCAGGATCTGGCGCCGCTGCACGATCTGATGCAGCGGATCATGCGCGAAGGCGATCCGGGCTTCGCCTTGCGCGGCACGCTGGCCGAGGTCGTCGGTGCCAGGCCTGACCGCGAACGGCTGAGGGCTGCACTCGATCTGGCACGCGCCACGCTGGCCGAGGATATCACCTCGGCCGGGCGTGAGCGGCAGCTGCGGATCATCGAGGCGCATGGCGCGATTACGCGGCTTGCGGCACAGGCTCCGATCTACAACTTCGATCCCGGACTGCTGGTTATGGAAATTGGCGGGTTGCTGGCGTCTGCCGCCGTCCCTAGAGAGGCGGCGAAGACCGCTTGATGACCCGGAAAGATTGCCCGCCAGCCATGGCCGAGCCCTATTACATCACGACCGCGATCCATTATCCCAATGGCAGGCCGCATATCGGCCATGCCTACGAAACGATTGCGGCCGACGTCATCGCCCGGTTCCAGCGGGCTCAGGGCCGCGAGGTCCGGTTCCAGACCGGAACCGACGAGCATGGCCTGAAGATGGCCCAGAAAGCCCGCGAACTCGGTGTCGCACCGCGCCAGCTGGCTGACGAAATGTCGGGATATTTCAAAGAACTGTTCGACATTCTGAACATTTCCTATGATCGGTTTATTCGCACCACTGAGCCTTGCCATCACGCTTCGGTGCAGGAGTTGTGGCGGCGCATGGAAGCCAATGGCGATCTGTACCTCGACCGCTACGAGGGCTGGTATTCGGTCCGTGACGAAGCCTATTACGATGAAAGCGAACTGATCGAGGGCGAGGGGGGTGAGAAGCTCTCTCCGCAGGGCACTCCGGTCGAATGGACGGTAGAGGAAAGCTGGTTCTTCAGGCTTTCGGAATATCAGGAACCGTTGCTCAGGCTCTATCGCGAGAATCCGGACTTCATCAGGCCGGAAAGCCGCCGCAACGAAGTGATGCGCTTTGTCGAAGGGGGATTGCGAGACCTTTCCGTCTCCCGCACCAGCTTCGACTGGGGCGTCAAGGTGCCGGGCGCGGAAGACCACGTGATGTATGTCTGGGTGGACGCGCTTACCAACTACATCACCGGCCTGGGATTTCCCGAAGACACGCCGGAATTCCGCAAGTTCTGGCCAGCCAACCTGCATCTGATCGGCAAGGACATCGTCCGGTTCCACACGGTCTACTGGCCGGCGTTCCTGATGAGTGCCGGGCTCGAACTGCCGAAACAGGTGTTCGGCCACGGCTTCCTGCTCAATCGCGGGCAAAAGGAATCGAAATCGCTCGGCAATGTCACCGACCCGGTGGAGCTCGCCGAACGCTTCGGTGTCGACGTGCTGCGCTATTTCCTGATGCGCGAAATCAGCTTCGGTCAGGACGGCAGCTATTCGGCCGAAGCCATCGTCACGAGGGCCAATGCAGAGCTGGCCAACAGCTTTGGCAATCTGGCCCAGCGCGTCCTGTCGATGATCTTCAAGAACCTCGATGGAGAGCTGCGTACCGGCCTTGCTCCAAATGACGCCGACAGTGCTCTGGAATCCGGCGTCCGTGCGAACATTAGCGCGATGCGAGCGGCATTCGACGAACTTGCATTCAGCGAGGGGCTGGAAGCATGGATGAAGGCAGTCTTCGCCTGCAATCAGTACGTCGACGAGCAGGCTCCCTGGGAACTGCGCAAGAGCGATCCGGAGCGCATGGCTGCCGTACTGCTGACCTTGTTCCGCTGCGTGCGCGATCTGGCCATCGCCGTGCGTCCGGTCGTGCCGGCATCGGCAGACCGGTTGCTCGAGCAGATGGGGATTGCACCTGAGGCGCGCGAATTTGCCGCTCTGGAAGTTGATGACTGGTTCGAAGCCCTCGTTGCAACCGGTTTCCGCTTGGACAAGCCGGTCGGCGTGTTCCCGCGCCTCGAGATGCCTGCCGAGGATGCGGCGTGATGCTTGTCGATTCCCATTGTCACCTGGAATACAAGGGCTTGGTGGAAGACCAGCAGGGGGTGTTGTCCCGCGCGAGACAGGCCGGAGTAACCGGTTTCCTCAACATTTCGACGCGGCGGAGCGAATGGGACCAGGTCGTCGGCACCGCTGCGCGCGAGGAGGACGTCTGGGCCAGCGTTGGCATCCATCCGCATGAGGCCGACGCCCATGCGGATCTCGGAGCATCCGCGCTTGTCGAGGCTTCCGCCCACTCCAGCGTCATCGGTATCGGCGAAACCGGGCTCGACTATTACTACGAGCACTCCGACCGGGAGACCCAACAGGCCCTTTTCCGCACGCATATCGGCGTTTCGCGCGATACCGGGCTACCGCTGATCGTTCATACGCGCGATGCCGAGGACGATACCGCGCGCATCATCACCGAAGAGATGGAGAAGGGCGCATTTCCGGCACTGATCCACTGTTTCACGGCGTCAGCGGGCTTCGCCCGGCAAATGCTGGATTTGGGGCTGTCGATTTCATTGTCCGGCATCGTTACCTTCAAGAATGCCAAGGACTTGCAGGCGATAGCGGCAGAACTGCCTGAGGATCGGCTGCTGGTCGAAACCGACTCGCCGTTCCTTGCGCCTGTTCCGCATCGCGGAAAGACCTGTGAGCCGGCCTATACCGCCGATACGGCACGCTTCGTTGCGGAGCTGCGCGGTATCGATCCCGGGCGCCTCGCGACGGTCACATCGGAAAACTTCTTCCGGCTGTTCAAGAAGGCCGCGGCGTGAAACTGATCGTCCTGGGCAGCGGCACGTCCACCGGTGTCCCAAGGCTTGGCAATGACTGGGGCTCCTGCGACCCGGAAGAGCCGAAAAACCGGCGTTCCCGGGTATCGATCATAGTCGAGAGCGAGGAGGGAAACCGGTTACTCGTCGACACGTCGCCGGACTTGCGCTTCCAGCTGCTGGCTCGCGGAATCGACAAGGTCGATGCCGTGTTCTGGACCCACGACCACGCCGATCATTGCCACGGCATCGACGACCTCAGAGCCATGCGATACATTCGCCAGGGACCGCTGCCGGGCTATGCCATCGACGAAACGGTCAGGCGTTTGCGTCAGCGTTTCGGTTACGTCTTTGCCGGGCAGCACGGCTACCCGACAATCGTTACGATCGACACGCTGGAAAACCTGCGGATGTGCGCCGGTTTTGCGGTCGGATACTGCCAGATGCCGCACGGACCGGCGGAAACCACAGGGTATCGCTTTGAGTGTGACGGAAAATCAATCAGTTATGCCACGGACTTCAGCGAGATTACGCGAGAAATGGTCGAGCTGTTCGATGGATCGGACATTATCGTGGTCGATTGCCTGCGTCGCGAGCCGCATCCGACGCACGCCAATCTCGCGATGGCGATCGAACTCGCCGAAGCCGCGCGTGCCGGTCAGGCCGTGCTGACGCATCTCGACAAGAGTATGGATTATGCGACGCTTAGCCGCGAAATCCCACGGCATGTGCTTGTCGGGTTTGACGGCATGGAGCTGGAAGCATGACCGGACCGGCGACAATCGTCGGCATCATCCTGGCGCTTGGCGCGCTTGTACTGGCGCTGCGCGGACTGCGGTCATACCGTTTGCCACTCGAGAAGAAAGCCTGGATGGCCGCGATCTGGGTGCTGATCATTGCCGGGACGGCTTTCATCTTTTCCCGTTTGGGCTTCTAGGGCCCCTCGCAGGGACGACATCGTCCGTTATTTAACATAATATATATTATCATTCCAATATGTCCGACAGCCAGCTTCCTCCTCTCGAACGCCTCCTCTCGATCATGGCGCGGCTTCGCGATCCCGTCAGCGGCTGCGAATGGGACCGCGAGCAGGATTTCGCATCGATCGCGCCATATACGATCGAGGAAGCCTACGAAGTGGCCGACGCGATCGAGCGCGCCGACATGGACGCCTTGCGTGACGAGCTTGGCGATCTCCTGCTGCAAGTCGTGTTTCACGCGCGCATGGCCGAGGAAGCCGGCCATTTCGCGTTTCAGGACGTCGCCCAGGCGATCTCGAACAAGCTTGAGGCACGCCACCCGCATATCTTCGGCGACGAAGCCGACGACGGCGAGCGGCAGACCGATCGCTGGGAAAAGCTCAAGGCAGCGGAACGCGAAGCCAAAGGCGCGACAAGCGCCATGGACGGCATCGCGCTGTCGTTGCCGGCGTTGATGCGGGCAGAAAAACTCCAGAAGCGTGCAGCGCGCTGCGGTTTCGATTGGCACGACCCCAAGGGACCGATCGAAAAGATGCAGGAAGAGCTCGATGAGCTCGAAGCGGCGCAAAGCGACGAGGAACGGCTGATGGAAGCCGGCGATGTGCTGTTCGTCGCGGTCAATATCGTCAGGCGGTACGGAATTGCGCCCGAAGACGCCTTGCGTGCGTCAAACGGCAAGTTCGAGAAGCGGTTCCGCGCCATGGAAGCGATGGCGCGGAAGGACGGCAAGGACCTGGCATCGCTGCCCCTTGATGAACAGGAAGGCTACTGGCAGGCGGTCAAGGCTTCAGAGCGCGGAAAACCGTCCTAGTTCGCGTGGGTCGAGCCGCACCTTGAGGCGCAGCTGCGGGCCTTCCGGCCCCACTCCGCCATCTTCTTCCTCGATCACTTCCCCATGGGCATGCAGCCAGGCGATCTTCTGGCCGTCGCCCGCCGGCAGGAGGAAATCGCACAATCGGGATTCAGAGGTCAGTTTCAGGCTGACCGCATCAATCAAAGCATCGCAACCTTCGCCCGTAAGCGCAGAAACCGGAACGATTGTTTCGTCAGCCCTGCCCGCAGCGACTTGCTCGAGTTCGACTGTCCTATCCGGACCGAGCAAATCCCATTTGTTCCAGACTTCGATGATCGGAATCGCGGGATTCTCGCCTTCCTCGTCGACCAGACCCAACTCGCCCAGCACCTTGAGCACCTGGCGTTTCTGCGACTCGCTGTCCGGATTGGCGATATCGCGCACATGCAGAATGATGTCGGCGGCGGTCACTTCTTCCAGCGTCGCCCGGAAAGCAGCCACCAGCTGGGTCGGCAGGTCGGAAATGAACCCCACGGTATCCGACAGGATCGCCTTTTCCACGCCCGGCAGGCGGATTGCCCGCATGGTCGGATCGAGAGTCGCGAAAAGCAGATCTTCCGCCATGACCTCGGCACCGGTCAGGCGGTTGA
>JAGREL010000121.1 GCA_020446575.1 Novosphingobium sp.
TCGCCAGCGTCGCCGATCACCACCGCCTTGCTCGTGCCCGGCGCAATCGCCGCGAAGTCTTCCTCCAGGGCGGGATGGACCAGCAGATGCGGCTCCAGGCCTTCGCGCTCGATCAGAGCGCGCGCGGCGAGGGCAGGGGTGAGCAGCTCTTCGTCCGCCACGGAGAGGCCCATCTCGCGCAGCCGGGCCAGCAGCCGGCGATGAGGCGTCCGGGTGGTGTTGGTCAGGAACCGGACGGGAATGCCGGCTACGTGCAAGCGGGCGATCGCATCGATCGCTCCGGGCAAGGGCTGGTCGCCGACATAGACGACGCCGCCGAGGTCGAGAAGCACGCCTCCGTAACGACTCATGGGACGGGGCCTCACATCAGAGAATCATGCGCGGATAGTACCGCACGACCGGCTTTGGTGCCATTGCGCGGGGCTGGACAGCCGGGCGGTGAAATGCCATCCGCCCCCTTTCCCGATTGCCGGAAGAACTGCGTGGCCGACAGCCTGATCCTTGAAGTCGCCGATTTCGAAACGGATGTGCTCACCGGAATCTATTCCGAGGAGACGGGCAAGCCGCAGCCGCTGCACCTCACGATCAGCGTGCGGCTCAAGCCCGCTGAGCACTACACGCCCGACACGCCGCTTTCTGCCAGCAAGAACTACATGGACCTGAAGTTCGCGGCGACCGAGGCGCTGCCACCCGGACAGCATTTCAAGCTGATCGAGGCGGTGGCCGACCACATCTGCGAAACCCTGTTCCTGCAGGACAAGCGCGTCGAGGCGGTGACGGTACGGATCGTCAAGCTGGCAATCAGCGAGAATGGCGAGAAGATCGGCATCACCCTCACGCGCGAGCGCCGTTGATCTCGTGCTGTTTCATGTGGGAGCACTGCCGGACATGGCCCTGGAGGCGGCGGCTCAATTCCATGCGAGCGTCTTGCCGGATGTTGTCGAGGCCTTGGGAAAGGCGTCCGGCCATCTCACGCTGGTCTTCGCGCCTGCCGATCACACCCACGGGGGATGGCGTCTCGCCGCCGTCCAGAATCTCGCGCGCGAGCACGTGCCCTTGCGGGTCAATGCGCTGGTCAGCGATGACGACACTGCGATTGATGCGGCTGAGCGCTATCTGGCCGGCGCCGGGGGCGTAACGGGCCAATTGCTGCCCCTCGATGGAAATGGCGCCAGTGAAGTGCTATCTGGTGGGAAATGAAGCTGAACGCGCCTCTCGTTGACCAGTTCGCCCGGCGAATCACCTATCTGCGCCTGTCGGTGACGGACCGCTGCGACTTGCGCTGCTCCTATTGCATGCCTGAGCGTCAGGTCTTTCTGCCGCGCAAGGAAGTGCTGAGCCTTGAGGAACTGCACGAGCTTTCACTTGGCTTCATCGCACGCGGTATCACCAAGATCCGGTTGACTGGCGGCGAACCGCTGGTGCGGCGAGACATGATCGAGCTGGTCCAGGCGCTTGGCCGCAAGGTCGGAGACGGGCTCGAAGAGCTGACGATGACGACCAACGCCACGCGGCTTGCCCAGTTCGCCGAAAATATCCGCGCGGCAGGTGTGCGGCGCGTGAACGTCTCTCTCGACACGCTCGACCGTGAAGCTTTCGCCCGGCTTGCACGTCGCGATTCCCTTCCCCAAGTGCTTGAAGGCATCGCTGCCGCGAAGGAGGCCGGGCTCAAGGTCAAGATCAATACGGTCGCGCTCAAGGGCATCAACGAGGATACGATTCCCGATCTGATCGCCTGGGCGCATGGCGAGGGTTTCGACATCACCCTGATCGAGGTGATGCCGCTGGGCGAGGTGGAGGAAGACCGCTTCGACCACTACCTGCCGCTGTCCGCCGTGCGCGATCGGCTCGAGCGGCAATGGACACTGACCGCCAACGATCACCGCACCGGCGGCCCGGCACGCTATGTCGATGTTGCCGAAACCGGCGGGCGGCTCGGCTTCATTACTCCGCTCACCAACAATTTTTGCGACGGCTGCAACCGCATCCGCGTCACCGCGACCGGTCAGCTCTACGCCTGCCTGGGCGGCAATGAACGCGTCGACCTGCGCGCTGCCCTGCGCTCCGACAATCCCGATGCAGAGCTTGCCCAGGCGCTCGACGTGGCGATGAAAATAAAGCCGGAACGCCATCACTTTGTCATCGACAAGCCGGGAGGCGCGCCGGCATTGTCGCGGCACATGTCGATGACAGGCGGATAGCGACCGGTGCTGAAGCTCGTGTTCCTCGGAAGGCTCGAAGATGCTGCCGGTGCGCCGGAACGCGAAGTCGAGCCTGCGGAAACCTTCGATGATCTGCTCGCGGGGCTCGAACCGGAACTGGCGACAGCCCTTCGCGACGTCAGGATAAGATTGGCGTTGGACGGGACACTGGTGGGCGATCCGGCTTCGCTTGCTCTGCAGGATGGGCAAGAGCTTGCCTTCCTGCCGCCGGTGAGCGGGGGCTGACATGACCGCGGATGTTCGCCTGCTTCTCGAACCCTTCGATCCAGGTGCCGAGCTTGCCGCCTTTTCGGCGGGGCAAGGCGCGTCTGGCGGTATCGTCAGCTTCCTTGGCCAAGTGCGCAGCGGCGGCGGCGTGGAAGCGCTGGAGCTGAGGCATTACGAGCCGCTCACCCTGCCGGGGATGCAGCGGCTGGCGGAAAAGGCGATGCGGCGCTGGCCGCTTGACGGATTGCTGATCATCCACCGCAGTGGACTGATGCACCCGGGCGATCCGATCGTGCT
>JAGREL010000122.1 GCA_020446575.1 Novosphingobium sp.
GCCCGGCGCTGCTCAACCGGCTGGCCCGGTCGCTCTTCGAATCGCGGCTGATGGTCCATTCCGCCCACATCACCACCTATGGCGAACGGGCGGCGGATACTTTCTACGTGACGGACCTGCTTGGCGAGAAGGTCGATTCTCCCACTCGCCTCAAGTCGATCGAAAAGGCACTGCTCGCGGCAGCACGCGAAGAAACCGAGGAAGCCGAAGCCGCCTGAGTGCAGCGCAAGGCAGGTCGCCAAGTGGGCGGAGGTCCACGATCCGCCCGCTTCCTGGCACTGCCTCAGGCGATCGCCTCGTAACCCGCGACGGTGGTACGATGCATCCTGCGGCCGGAATCTTCCGAATAGGGCAGTGCGCGGTGCAGCGCGCCGGTGTTGTCCCACATCGCGAAGTCGCCCGTCTGCCAGGTGTGACGGCAAGAGAATTCCGGCTGTCCGGCCCATTCAAGCAGACGGGCCAGCAGCGCCCGTCCCTGCGGCTTGGGCATGCCGACGATATAGTCGGCGTGATGGCCGATCAGAAGCGACTTGCGGCCGGATTCGTGAGTCCAGACGAGCGGATGCTCGTGATTCATGCCGCGCTTGGCCGGATTGATCTCGTCCGGCTCCAAGACCCCGTGCAGGCCCGCCACCAGATTGTGAACCACGCGCAGGCCTTCAAGCTCCGCCTTCTCCTCGTCGGGCAAAGCGTCCCAGGCGGCGTAGGTACTGGCGAATTCGGTCTGGCCGCCCTTGTCCGGCGGCTGGTGACAGGAGAGCAAGGTGAATTTGGGCGGCGGAATGTCTGAAATGATGCCGTCCATGTGCCAGAACATTGAACCGAACACATATTCGGGGTCGGTGTTCACCACGCTATCCAGCGTGATCGTGTAGACATCCTTGGTGGATTCATCGCCGCCGGGCACACTGTCGGTGAAATTCACACGCTCACCGAGGCTGTCGGTAAAGGCGAGCTGCTCCTCGTCGGTCAGGCCCAGACGGGGAAACACCAGCGCGGTATGCCTTTCGATCAGTTCAAGGCAGCGCGGAATGAAGGCCTTGTCGAGGAACGTTGCCTTGTCGACCTGAACTACGGCGCCGACCTTGGGCTTGATGGGTTCGACTTTCACATCGGGGGCAAGAACTGCTTCCATGTCCGAAACCTCTCCAGAACACGGCTACCGCCGGCGACCGGACGCAATCGCCAGCCTGGCCGAAGACAACCTTCCGAGTTAATCTCGTATCTGACTGAAAGTTTCGCCCTTCGGCCGCATTGACCTGCGTCAAGGCCCAAATCGGCTGCTTATCGGCCCTCAAACAGACGGAAATGCATTCAGACGAAGCGAACCGCGTAGACCGGCGGCAACCGGGCGGGAAGCTCTTCCCAGCTGTCGCCGCCATCCCCGGAAACCCATGCGCCGCCAGTGGTAGAGCCCATGACGAGAGACGATCCGGTCGAATCCACGTCGAGCCCGTGGCGATAGACCAGATCGTAACTCGGCACCTGTGGCAGGCCCTTGTCGATCACTTCGAAACTGACGCCGCCGTCGCGGGTCCGGCTCACGACAAACTTGCCGTCCCGCGGATAGCGGTATTCATCCTTCACCGCCGGAACGAACCAGGCCGTTTCGGGATCGGTCGGATGCACCGCCACCGCGAAGCCGAAAGCGGGACAATTCTGCGGTTCGATTTCCTGCCAGCTTCCAAGATTGTCGGTGGAGCGGAAAATACCGTTGTGATGCTGGATCCAGTAACTGTCCGGAGCGGAAGCGCACTGCACCATCAGATGCGGATCCTGCATGATCTCGTCATATTGCATGTCCGGCGGCAGGAAGGCTGCACGCAAGCCCTTCGACGCGACGCGCCAGCTCTTGCCGTCGTCCTCGCTGCGCCACACACCGCCGGTCGATACCGCCAGCGAGACGTGTCGATCGTTTCTGGGATCGACGCAGAGCGAATGGATGCCGGGCTGGTCATAGCCGCCGCCCATCCAGCGTTCGCGCTCCGGCATCGTCCATAGCGGCTCGTTCAGCGCCCAGCTCGCACCGCCGTCGGTGCTGCGAAAGAGGCCGCCGGGTATGGTCCCGGCCCACAGATTGCCGGCCCCGCCCGCGCCAAGCGCCATCGACCAGACCTGGACGACAGAGGGGCCCTTCGCCTCGTCGCCATCTTCTCCCGCGTCCGCCTTGGGAAAAGCGGGCATGGCGATTTCGTCCCAGCTTTTCCCGCCATCGGCCGAACGATGCAGCTTCGGGCCGAAATGTCCCAGATTGGCGGCAGCATAGAGCATACCGTCACGCGGATCGGCGAGAACGTAAGTCATCGGCGAGCCAAGAAAGGCATCACCGGCCAGCGTCCAACCGCCATTGGCGCGTTCGAAGAAGAACAGGCCCTTGCGGGTGGCGGCAACGATGCGGTCGCTCATCATGTTTCTCCCCTTGATCAGCGCCGCCCGCCGGAAAGCGCCTGCAGGACATAGACCTCGCTGTCTTCCCCAACCGCCGTGGTCAACGCGGTCTCGCGATCGAGATTCCTGTTGTCGGCGAATATGATCACATGTTTGCGCAAGCAGCCCTGATCATCGACGATATAATGGCCGAGGCCAGGA
Source organism: Novosphingobium sp. (assembly GCA_020446575.1). Classification (GTDB taxonomy): domain Bacteria; phylum Pseudomonadota; class Alphaproteobacteria; order Sphingomonadales; family Sphingomonadaceae; genus Novosphingobium. The sequence goes on from JAGREL010000122.1 coordinate 2,590, forward strand.
TGGGCGGCAAAGGCAGCGGAGAGGACTTCGCCGACCGTCTCGCCGGGAAATTCCGGTTCGCCTTCCGGCGCTATTCCGCCGAGATGGCTGGTGAAGATGATTCGCGGCACTCCGGAACTCCCGGCAAGTTCGCCCTGCCCTTGTTCGCTTACCTTATTGCCGCAGCGAAGATTCGCATAGCGCGAGCATCCTCGTTCTAGCGCGAGGACGCCCCGTGCAACCGCTCCAGAGCCTCTTCCTTGCCGATCAGCGGCAACAGCGCAGCCATGTCGGGACCGTGGTCGCGTCCGGTGAGCGCCTGACGCAAGGGCATGAACAGCGCCTTGCCCTTGCGGCCGGTCGTTTCCTTGAGCGCGCCGGTCAGCGTGTGCCATGGGTCGTCGCCCCATTCCTGCCCGGCGAGCCTTTCCGCGGCCTGCGAGAGGTAGGTACGGATTTCCTCGTCGAAATCGGGCTGCTCGATCGGCCCGGTCACCACCTGCCACCATTCGCCCGCCTCGCCGACGTGGGACAGGTTCGGGCGAATCGCTTCCCAACCGGCCTCGCCCATGCCTTCAGGCAAGCGCTCCGCAACATCGGCATAGGTCAGATCGTGCACCACCGACGCATTCAGCCGTTCCAGTTCGGCCTCGTCGAAACGGGCGGGCGCGCGGCCGAAGCGGGACAGGTCGAAGGCGGAGGCCAGTGCGTCGGCATCGAGCGACGGATCGACCGGATCCGACGTGCCGAGCCGGGCAAGCAGCGCCACCAGCGCCGCCGGCTCGATCCCTGCATCGCGGAAATCGGCGACACCTAGCGAGCCGAGCCGCTTGGAAAGCTTGCCCTCGGTGCCGACCAGCAACGCCTCATGCGCGAAACGTGGCGGCTCCGCGCCCAGCGCGTGGAACATCTGGATCTGGGTCGCCGTGTTGGACACGTGATCCTCGCCGCGCAGCACGTTGGTCACGCCCATGGCGATATCGTCGATAACGCTGGGCAGCATGTAGAGCCAGGAGCCGTCCGCGCGGCGAATCACCGGGTCGGAGAGTTGGCCGGGATCGAAATGCTGCGCGCCCCTTATGCCGTCGGTCCATTCGATGGGGCTGTCGTGATCGAGCCTGAAGCGCCAGTGCGGCGTCTCGCCTGCCGCTTCCTTTGCCGCGCGTTCCTCCGCCGTCAGCTTGAGCGCACCGCGATCGTAGATCGGCGGCAGCCCCCGGCCCAGGAGCACCTTGCGCATGAGGTCCAGCTCCTGCGGCGTCTCGTAACACGGATAGACCTGACCCGAGGACACGAGCTGCCGGAACGCGTTTTCATAGGTCTCGAAATGGCTGGACTGTCTCTGCTCGCCATCGGGATGAAGCCCCAGCCAGGCAAGATCCTCGCGAATCGCCTCGACGAATTCCTCCCGGCTGCGCTCACGATCGGTATCGTCGATCCGCAACAGGAAGCGCCCCCCTGCTTGCCTGGCCAGCAGCCAGTTGTGCAGCGCCGTGCGGATATTGCCGACATGCAGCCGCCCGGTGGGCGACGGAGCAAAGCGGGTGGTGACGGTCATCTTCCGATCATGCGCTGCGAAAGGCGTGCGTGATCGGATAGCGCCGGTCGCGGCCGAAATTGCGCATCGTCAGCTTCACGCCGGGAGGCGCCTGGCGGCGTTTGTATTCGGCGATGTTGAGCAGGCGCTCGATGCGGATCACGGTTTCGCGGTCGAAGCCTTCGGAAACCAGCTGGTCGACGCCCTTCTCGTGCTCGACGAGCCCCAGCAGGATCGGATCGAGTATTTCGTAGGGCGGCAGCGAATCGGAATCCTTCTGGTCCGGGCGCAACTCGGCAGTGGGCGGCTTGCAGATGATATTTTCCGGTATCACCGGCCCCTCCGGACCCAGCCCGATCCTCGGCTTGTTGTGGTTGCGCCAGCGCGAAACGTTGAACACCGTGCCCTTGTAGGCGTCCTTCAGCGGATTGTAGCCGCCCGACATATCGCCGTAGATCGTCGCGTAGCCCACGCTCATTTCGCTCTTGTTGCCGGTCGTTACCAGCATCGGCCCGAACTTGTTGGACAGCGCCATCAGCGTCACGCCGCGAATGCGCGACTGCAGGTTCTCCTCGGTGATATCGACGTCCATGTCCGAGAAATCGTCGGCGAGCATTTCGTCGAACCCGGCCACGGCGGGCTGAATCGGGATCGTCGTGTAGCGGCAGCCCAGCGCCTCGGCACAGGCCTTGGCATCATCGAGGCTTTCCTGGCTGGTGAAACGCGAAGGCAGCATCACGCACCATACGCGGTCCGCGCCCAGCGCATCGACGGCGATCGCGGCACAGGCGGCGCTGTCGATCCCGCCGGAGAGCCCCAGCACCACGCCGGGAAAGCCGTTGCGGTTCACATAGTCCCTCAGGGCAAGCACCATCGCGCAGTAGATATCTTCGGGATGATCGGCGAGATCGTGCACATCGCCACGGTCGCAACGCCAGCCCTGCGCGGTCTTGGTCCAGCTCGTGGTGACTTCGTCCTCTTCCCAGTCGCGCATCTGGATCGCCAGGCCGCCATCGCCGTTCACTACGAAGCTGGCCCCGTCGAAGACCAGCTCGTCCTGCCCGCCGAC